>JAKFYO010000003.1 GCA_021730825.1 Hyphomicrobiales bacterium | reverse complement strand
CAGCCGGAAACGGAAAGCGGTGACGGCCAAGAAAAACCGAACGACGAATTCCGCGATCTCGAAGAATTCCGCGCAGAGCTTGCGGAGCGGCTTGATCGCCTGCGCAAGAGCCGGGACGCTGAATGAGCTGATTGAACATGCGGACGCGCCCCTTCGCGAAGCGCTTTTGAAAGATTGGGAAATCTGGGCGCGCGAAGATCAATTGCCGCCGGCGGGCGATTGGCGCAACTGGCTGATCCTCGGTGGCCGCGGCGCGGGCAAGACCCGCGCGGGCGCGGAGTGGGTGAGGGGCGTCGCGCTCGCGCGAAAATCGTTCGGCGAGTCGGCGCGGCAGATCGCGCTGGTCGGCGAGAGCATCGCGGATGTACGCGAGGTGATGATCGAAGGCGTTTCCGGTCTTCTCGCGATTCATACGAGACGAGAGCGGCCGCAATGGGAGCCTTCGCGGCGGAGACTCGAATGGCCGAACGGGGCGGTGGCTTACGCTTTCTCGGCGGACGATCCGGAGAGTTTGCGCGGGCCACAATTCGACGCGGCCTGGTGCGACGAGATTTGCAAATGGCGCCGCGCGGACAGCGCATTCGACATGCTGCAATTCGGATTGCGGCTCGGCAAACAACCGCGCGCGGCGATCACGACGACACCGCGTCCGGTGCCGCTGCTTAAACGATTGCTGGTTGAACCTATGACCGCCGTTTCCCGCGCAGCGACGAAGGCGAATGCGTTTCAGCTCGCGCCTCAGTTTCTGGAGCATATGCTCGCGCGTTATGCGGGCACGCGGTTGGGACGGCAGGAACTCGACGGCGAACTGATCGAGGCACGTGCGGACAGTCTGTTTCCGCGCGACCGCATCGAGCAGGCGAGAGTGGAAGCGCATCCGCCGCTGGCGCGGATCGTGGTCGCGATCGATCCGCCGGCGTCGTCGCGCGAAGGTGCGGACGCTTGCGGCATTGTGGCTGTGGGCGTCGATGACGATGGAAAAGTCTTTGTGCTCGCCGACCAAAGCGAAAGCGGTCTTTCGCCTCTCGCCTGGGCGAGCCGCGCGATCTCGCTTTATCGAAAACTCGATGCCGACCGCATCGTGGTCGAAGTGAATCAGGGCGGCGAGATGGCCCGCGCGGTATTGAGCGAGACCGACGTGAGCGTGCCGGTTTCCGAAGTGCGGGCAACGCGCGGAAAAGTGCTACGCGCCGAGCCGGTCGCCGCACTCTATGAACAGGGCCGCGTTTCGCATGTCGGCAGCTTTCCGCTGCTCGAAGACGAGATGGCGGATTTCGGCGCGGACGGGCTCTCGAATGGCCGCTCGCCGGACCGGCTGGATGCCCTGGTCTGGGCGATCACCTCGCTCGTTCTGATGCCGCGTGAAGCCACGCCGCGGATGCGCTCACTTTAATTCTGGACACAGAAATGCAACTGCCGTTCCGTAATTTCCTGCGGCGCGAACCCGCGCGCGCGCAAGAAAATAGACAAGAAGAAAAAGCCAGCCGTACCGGCGCGCTGGTCGCACTTTTCTCGCAAGGCCGTCCGCGCTGGACGCCGCGCGACTATCACGCGCTGGCGCGCGAAGGCTACGCGAAGAATCCGATCGCGTTCCGTAGTGTGCGCATGATCGCGGAAGCGGCGGCGAATGTCAGGCTCTTATTATATGAAGGCGTGCGCGAGCACGACGAGCATCCGCTGCTTGCGTTGCTCTCACGCCCCAATCCGCGTCAGACCGGCGCGGATCTGATCGAGCAACTCGCGGGCTATCTGCTGGTTGCCGGCAATGCCTATCTTGAGCGTGTCTCGGTGCTGGACGAAGTGCGCGAGCTGCACACGCTGCGCCCGGACCGCATGAAGGTGGTGCCGGGAGCGGAAGGCTGGGCCGAGGCTTACGAATATCGCGTAAGCGGGTCGAGCGTTCGCTTTACGATGAGCGAGACGCCCGCGCCCATCTTGCATCTCACGCTGTTCAATCCGCTCGACGATCACTACGGTATGTCGCCCTTGGAAGCCGCGCAGGCTTCGCTCGATGTGCACAACGCGGCGAGTGCCTGGAACAAGGCGCTGCTCGATAACGCGGCGCGGCCTTCCGGCGCGCTGGTTTATTCCGCGGCGGGCGGAAATTTATCGGACGAGCAATTCGAGCGGCTAAAAAACGAATTGGAGTCGCATTATCAGGGCGCGGCCAATGCCGGACGCCCGCTGTTGCTGGAAGGCGGGTTAGATTGGAAGGGCCTGAGCCTTTCGCCGAAGGATATGGACTTCGTCGAGGCGAAGAACATCGCCGCGCGGGAGATCGCGCTTTCCTTCGGCGTGCCGCCGATGTTGCTCGGCATTCCCGGCGACAACACCTATTCGAACTACGCCGAAGCGAACCGGGCGTTTTATCGCCAGACCGTGGTGCCGCTGATTGCGCGCATCGCGAGCGCGCTGGGGCACTGGCTCGGGGAATCCTTCGGCGGCAATCTGCGGCTCGTGCCCGATCTAGACGAGGTGCCGGCACTCTCCATCGAGCGCGAGGCGCTGTGGAAGAGAGTAGGCGAGGCTGCGTTCCTCACCGACGACGAGAAGCGCGCAGCGGCGGGTTACGAGCCGCTGCCGGTTTCATTCGCGCCTTCATCGCTCACGACGCTGCTCGCGAAATACTCGCCCGATCAACCGCGCGTGCCGGCAGGAAGCTCCGACGGCGGGCAGTGGGCGGCAGAGGGTAGAGCGGGCAGCGATAGCCGCGTGCTATCGGATGAAAATCCGGATGAACTGGTGGCCGGGGCGCAGTATGCGCAGAATCAAGCGGTAGTAAAAAGAAGTGCGATAACAGGAAATTCAACGATTGATCGAACCACGGTCGAGCTAACGGTACTCCTTGCTCGAGCGATGGATAAGATTGATCTTGTGCCAGGTTTGTCAGCAAGTGCCTACGGACGACTTGTTCATGCAGAGTTTGCTGACCTAGTAAGGCAAGCTAATATTCCTGGCGTTAGCTTTGCGGACGTTGAGCGAACGTTTAGTCTTCGGCCTGAAGCCCATTATGGTTCTCTCGAAAGCATAAGAACTGACGCAATTCTTAGAAGGGAAGACGGAAAAATAATCGCGATTTATGATGTAAAAACTCGCAATGCTTTTGTTAGTGATAGCCGGGCCGACGAATTACGAATGAAAACGCAAAGTCCTGATGCCTGGGTGATTGAACTGAATATCGGCCGGGGAAACAACACTAAGTTTCTAGAAATTTATCGTGCGCAGAAAATAGCTCGGATATTTTGACATGGCTATGGAACTCTTTGTTTTCTCTGATCGACAGCTTGGATCCATCGCAGAATGGAACGCAGCGCTTGCGGAATTAGGATTTGAAGTTGTTATCGAGGATAGTGGCGCTATTGCCAGCCTGAACGGAAGCTGGCCCACCAAGCTGCGTGGCCGCGATGTATGGATTGAATACAATCATTGGGATGCAGCGGAGTTCCTCGAAGATCAGAAGGACTATGTAAAGAAAGAGCGAGGCTGGAAGTATCTCTTGGCTTTCCGCTGGGGGAGCGACATCTATGCTCATCCTTCAGTTTTCATGGCTGCAGCCGCCTATGCGAAAGCCACAGATGGTGTAGTGCTCGACGAATGGGAGCCGATCTTCCGAAAATGGGAAGAAGTTGCGGAGATCGCACGACAAGCCGATCTCGAAACTCCGAAAGTAGAAGCCTGGCTTCGTGAACGCGAACAAGAGCGCAATAAGAAATAGCCGAAGCGAACCGCGCGTTCTATCGCCAGACCGTGGTGCCGCTGGTAACGCACATCGCAACCGCGCTCGGGCATTGGTTAGGAGAATCCTTCGGCGGGAATCTCCGGCTCGCGCGATCTCGACGAAGTCCCGGAGCTTTCCATGGAGCGCGAGGCGCTATGGAAG
>JAKFYO010000141.1 GCA_021730825.1 Hyphomicrobiales bacterium | reverse complement strand
ATAGTGCTCGACTTTCAGGTGCGGCGCGCCTTCCAGCGTCATCGCGCCCGCGACGTGGGTGTTAGCCGACTCGATGTCGCGCTTGGAGAAGCCGAGGTTCGAGAGGAGATCGAACGCGGGGTCCGCCATCTGCTCGTCGCTGACGCCGAGCTTGCGCATGGTGTCGTCGCCGAGCGTCCAGCGGTTGAATACGAACTTGATGTCGAAAGCGGTAGCGAGCTTGCTCTCCAGCATCTTGATCGTGTCGGCGTCGAAGCCTTTTGCTCCCAAGGAAGAGTGATTGATCGCGGGCGCGTTGGACAACGTGCCGTGACCGACCGCGTAGGCTTCGATCTCCGCGATCTGCGCTTCGCCGTAGCCGAGCGTGCGGAGCGCTTCGGGCACCGCCTGGTTGATGATCTTGAAGTAGCCGCCGCCCGCGAGCTTCTTGAACTTCACCAGCGCGAAGTCGGGCTCGATGCCGGTGGTGTCGCAATCCATCACGAGACCGATGGTGCCGGTCGGCGCGATCACGGAAGTCTGCGCGTTGCGGAAGCCGTGTTTATGTCCGAGCTCGAGTGCGCGGTTCCACGCCGCCGCCGCACGTGCGACGAGTTGCTGGTCCGGGCAGTTCGCGGCATCGAGCGGCACCGGCGGGATGGAGAGCTGCTCGTAGCCATCCTTGTCGCCATGTGCGGCACGGCGATGGTTGCGGATGACGCGGAGCATATGCTCGCGGTTCGGCTCGTAGCCGGGGAAGGCCCCGAGTTCGGCGGCCATCTCGGCGGAGGTCGCATACGACACGCCGGTCATGATCGCGGTGATCGCGCCGGTGAATGCACGGGCTTCGACCGAGTCATACGGAATGCCGGCGGTCATCAGCCAGCCGCCGATGTTCGCATAGCCGAGGCCCAGCGTGCGGTAGCGATACGAAAGCTCTGCGATTTCCTTCGACGGGAATTGCGCCATCAACACCGAGATTTCGAGCACGATAGTCCAGAGGCGGACGGCGTGTTCGTAGCTGTCGACGTCGAACGACTTGTCGGCTGCGCGGAAGCGCAGGAGATTGAGCGACGCGAGATTGCACGCCGTGTCGTCGAGGAACATGTATTCCGAGCACGGATTCGACGCGCGGATCGGGCCGCTTGCTACACAGGTGTGCCAGTCGTTCACGGTGGTGTGGAACTGGATGCCGGGATCGGCACAGGCCCATGCGGCGTGACCGATCTTCTCCCAAAGCTCTTTCGCTTTGACCGTCTTGTGCACCTTGCCGTCGATGCGGCGGATCAGGTTCCAGTCGCCGTCTTTTTCAACTGCGCGCAGGAAGTCGTCGGTGACGCGCACCGAGTTGTTCGAGTTCTGGCCCGCGACGGTGAGATACGCGTCCGAATCCCAGTCGGTGTCGTAGATCGGGAAGTGGATGTCCTTGTAGCCTTGCTTCGCGAACTGGATCACCCGCATCGTGTAGTTGTCGGGCACCATCGCCTTGCGCGCGGCCTTGATTTCGCGCTTCAGCGCCGGGTTCTTTTCCGGGTTGAAGCAATCGTCGCCGTTGCCCTCGCAGTTGATGCAGGCCTTCATCACGGCCTTCAAATGCTTCGACACGGTCTTCGAGCCGGTGACGAGGGCTGCCACCTTCTGCTCTTCGATCACCTTCCAGTCGATGTACTGCTCGATATCCGGGTGATCGGCATCGACCACGACCATCTTCGCCGCGCGCCGCGTGGTGCCGCCCGACTTGATCGCGCCCGCAGCACGGTCGCCGATTTTCAGGAACGACATCAGGCCCGACGACTTGCCGCCGCCGGAGAGCTTTTCGTTCTCGCCGCGCAGCATCGAGAAGTTCGAACCGGTGCCCGAGCCGTATTTAAAGAGGCGCGCTTCACGAACCCAAAGGTCCATGATGCCGCCTTCGTTCACGAGGTCGTCCTGCACCGACTGGATGAAGCAGGCATGCGGCTGCGGATGCTCGTACGAAGTCGCGGACTTGGTGAGCTGGCCGGTTTGATAATCGACATAGAAGTGGCCCTGGCTCGGGCCGTCGATGCCGTAGGCCCAGTGCAGGCCGGTGTTGAACCACTGCGGCGAGTTGGGTGCCGCCATCTGCATGGCGAGCATGTAGCGAAGCTCGTCGAAGAACGCCGAAGCGTCGCGCTCTGAATCGAAGTAGCCGCCTTTCCAGCCCCAATAGGTCCAGGTGCCGGCGAGACGATCGAATACTTGGGTCGCCTGCGTCTCGCCGCCGAAGCGTTCTTTTTCGCTGACGTTTGCGAGTGCCTTGTCGTCCGCGACGGAGCGCCAGAGGAAAGAGGGGACGGTCTCTTCCTCAAATCGCTTCAACGCCTTCGGGACGCCGGCCTTGCGGAAATACTTCTGCGCGAGCACGTCGGTCGCGACCTGCGAGAAGTGCTCGGGCACGTCGATGTTGTCGAGCTTGAAAACGATCGACCCGTCCGGATTGCGAATCTCACTCGTCGCCTTGCGGAACGAAATAGTGGAATACGGCGACTGGCCTTCTTTGGTGTACCGGCGCGGAATACGCATCTTCATCGTCCCCTAATTCGGGCACCGGACCTGCCTGTCCGATGCTCTTATGTTTCAGGCCCGATCTCTGTCAGGCCTCCCTTGGGACCAACCCACCTCTATCGGGAGGGTTCGGGCCCGGATTTTAGACCCCTTTTCGGCGACAGGACGACCGTTCGCTGGGCAGGCTTTTTGCCCGGCGCCTTCGTCTCAGCCCGCTTTAGGGGGTGTCAGGAGCGACCAAATACATCCGTTCCGGACGAAACATGACGCTACGGTGACTCTACCCATTGCGTCAAGTAATAGTACGCCACCTACTAATAAACACTAAAACTGGTAGGTCAGGGTTGAATATCGGGGATAGCTGCTTGCCCGAATCTCTTGGCCCTGAAGCGCTCATTCGGAGCCGATTCCCGATCCAGAACAAGAGTTGACGGGGCCACGCTACGAGCTAGGCCGCGAGTCGGCAGCCCTGTTTTGTGGGCTTTGCCCGCTATCCCCGGAATGCAGGGCGCGGCGGGTCGGATTTTTTTTGAGCGGGCCGGCTGCCGGAACTTACCGGCGTGCCCGGACATGCCGCGGGCTGCCGTCAATTTCTAGACTTCGCGGGTGCGATGCCCCAAACTACCGCCTGCTGGTGTGAATGTAGCGTTCGGGTGGGGTTTTCGATGCGGGCCGGACTCGTCGGCATTATCTTTTTCGCGGCATTGCTCGCGCTCGGGCATTACGTGGCTGCGCCGTTCTTCTGCCGCGGTGGAATCATGATCCCGACGCTGGATGCGAAAGCGCTCTGCGGCGCCGATCTTCATCTCAATCGTTCGGGTTCGGTGCTGCTGTATTTCGGCTCGATCGGGATCGCATTCTTCTTTGGTCTGCTGGCGGCGATGCCGGGCCGCAAGAAAAAGCTCGCCGAAGAAAAGAAGGCGGCGGAAGAAAAAGCCAAGCCTTCCGCGGCCGAGACGTTCGAACAGATCGTTGCCGAAACCGAGAAAAAAGATGCGGCTGCGACGCCGGTCGTCGCGCATCCGTCTGCGCTTCCCGCACAGGCAGCAGCAACGCCAGTTGTCGCAACGCCTGTCGTTACCGCGCAGGCTCCTGCCGCCGAAACGCCGGCGCCCGCCGCAACTCCTGCCGTGACAACGCCGCCGATGCCGAAGCCCGTCGAAGTACAAGCCGGCCCGTCGCCTGCGGATGCCGCGGTCGCAGCCTCAATTCTCTCCGGCATGAACGCCGAAATGAACGCGAAGCCGGCGGCACCTGAAGTAAAAGCCGCGGCCGCCGAGCCGGCCGCGAAGGCTGAGCCGGTCATTGCCGAGACCATCAATATCGCGGCGGCCAAGCCCGTGCCGCGCGGTCCCTTCGACGGCACCCATCAGGAATTGCTCGAGC
>JAKFYO010000247.1 GCA_021730825.1 Hyphomicrobiales bacterium | reverse complement strand
GACATGGCTTGCGGGAGCCGTTCTCATTGGCAGTTCGGTGTTTTCTTAGGCTTGGCCGGTGTTGAGCGACAGCAATCTAAAGATCGTCATTGTCGACGATAGTCCGGTACGTGCCGCGATCCTCGAAGAGGGCCTGCGTGAGGCAGGGCATCGGCAGGTCATCCGTATCGAAGGCACCGAGAACCTGCTCGAGCGCATCTACGCGATCGATCCCGACGTCATCCTGATCGATCTCGAAAACCCTAGCCGCGACGTGCTGGAGCAGATGTTTCGTGTGAGCCGGGCCGTGAAGCGTCCGATCGCGATGTTCGTCGACCAGAGCGACAGTGCTTCGATTGCCGCTGCGGTCGATGCCGGGGTGTCGAGCTACATCGTCGATGGGCTTAAAAAAGACCGCATCAAGCACATCCTGGATATTTCGATTTCGCGCTTCAACGCGTTTTCGCGCGTCAGCAACGAGCTTGAACAGACCAAATCTGCGCTCGAAGAGCGCAAGGTCATCGATCGCGCCAAAGGCATCTTGATGAAACGAAAGGGTCTTTCGGAAGAACAGGCCTATGCCTTGCTCCGCACCAGCGCGCAAAACGAAAAGAAAAAGATCGCCGATATTGCCCAATCCATCATCACCGCGGCGGAGCTTTTGAAATGACGACGAAGCAAAAACTCCGGATTGGTTTCATTCCGCTGGTAGATGCCGCGGCGCTGATCGTGGCCGCAGATAAAGGCTTCATGGCGGAAGAGGGGTTGGATGTGGAGCTTGTCCGCGAAGTGTCGTGGTCGAACGTGCGCGACAAGCTCAATATCGGCCTGTTCGACGCCGCGCACTTGCTGGCGCCTGTAGCTATCGCTTCCAACCTTGGTCTTGGCCATGTCCGCGTTCCGATCGTCGCGCCGTTCAATCTGGGCCTGAACGGCAACGCGATCACGGTCACAAACGCACTGAAAAAAGCGCTGGAGGATAAGGCCGAAGGCGATCTTGCCGATCCGAATGTGTCGGCGAAAGCGCTCGCGGCGATTGTGGCTGAGCGTAAGCGCAAGGGCGAACCGCCGCTTAATTTCGGCATGACCTTTCCGTTCTCCACGCACAATTATCAGCTTCGCTTCTGGATGGCGTCAGGCGGCGTCGATCCCGATGAAGACGTGCAGATGGTGGTGCTGCCGCCGCCATTCATGGTCGAAAGCATCGTGAACGGGCATGTCGATGCGTTCTGCGTCGGTGCGCCCTGGAATTCGGTCGCGGTCGATTTAGGGGTCGCGCATATCCTGCACTTCGTCTCCGAGATATTGCAGCGCGCGGCGGAGAAAGTGCTTGCAACACGAACCGCATGGGCGAACGATAACCCGGAAAGCCTTCGTGCCTTGGTCCGCGCCCATAAAAAAGCGGCCGACTTCATCGAGGACGAAGCCAACCGCGAAGAGGCCTGCAAAATCCTCTCGGCGCCCAACCGCCTCAATGTCGCGCCTGAAATCACTCGCCGCACGCTTGATGGCAGACTGAAAATCTCGCCTGACGGCAAGTATAGGGATAGCGATCGCTATCTTATGGTTGGCAGACGCGGCGCAGCGCGGCCTGACCGTGCACAGGCCTCATGGCTCTATGCACAGATGGTCCGCTGGGGACAGGCGCCTCTCTCGCGCGATCTGTTGCTCGCCGCGCGCGAGACATTCCGTCCGGATATTTACGACACGGTTCTGGGTGCCGGCGATCTGCCGCCGGATGGCGAGCCGAAAGACGGGGTCGGCGCATTCGATGGACCGGAGTTCGACGCGCTTAATCCTGAGAAACATCTCGAGACGTGGAGTGCCCGCCGCTAGGCGAATCCTGTGCAGTGCACAATAAACGCGCACATGACTCACAAGCAGGCAGAAACTGCTGGCGCTGAAGCTTTTCAGGCGGCGCATTTATCGGCACTAAACCACTGATTTTGACGCACATATCGCCTTGCTGACGAGGCTGGCACGACGCTTGAATTGGATAAATTCGAATCGTGCCGCCGATGATGACGGCACGAAGGTCCAATGAAGGGCCGGAAACAGCGACGCCGCTGAACTGACCGTGCAAACGCGCGGGAAAGTTCGCGGCGTTTTGTTTTTCGGCTCGGCGCAACGAGAGAACAGAGGGGAATGAGATGAAGAAGACAGGAAAGACGATCGCAAGGCGTGACTTTCTGAAGAAGGGTGCGAGCACTGCTGCACTCTTTGCCGCCGCAAAATTCGCGCTACCGGCGGGCGTTGCCTTCGCGCAATCCGGGCCGGAAGTGAAGGGTACCAAGCTCGGCTACATCGCGCTGACCGATGCGTCGCCGCTCATCGTTGCGCAGGAAAAGGGGTTCTACGCAAAGTACGGTCTGACCGAGATGGAAATTCTGAAACAGGCGTCATGGGGTGCTACGCGCGACAACATGGCGCTCGGCACCAAGGCGAACGGTATCGATGGCGGTCACATCCTGCGCCCGAAGGCCCATCTCTATTCGACCGGCACGGTAATGCAGAACAAGCAGCCGCTGCCGATGTATACGCTGCTTAATCTCAACGAGGACGGGCAGGCGATTTCGGTTGCCGCCGAGTACAAGGAAACCGGCGTCAAGCTCGATGCCAGCGCGTTGAAAGCGGCCTTTGCGAAGAAGAAAGCCGAAGGCAAGGAAGTGAAGGTCGCGATGACCTTCCCCGGCGGTACGCACGATCTCTGGCTTCGTTACTGGTTAGCCGCGGGCGGCATCGACCCGGATAAGGACGTTTCCACGATCGTCGTTCCGCCGCCGCAGATGGTCGCGAACATGAAGGTCGGCAACATGGACGCTTTCTGTGTCGGCGAGCCGTGGAACGAGCAACTCGTCAACCAGGAAATCGGCTTCACAGCGCTCACCACCGGCGAACTCTGGTTCAAGCACCCCGAGAAAATTCTCGGCATGCGCGCCGATTTCGTCGATGCCAATCCAAAAGCCACGCAAGCGATCCTGATGGCGGTGATGGAAGCACAGCAGTGGTGCGAGAAAATGGAAAACAAGCAGGAGATGGCGGAAATCGTCGGCAAGCGGCAGTGGTTCAACGTGCCGGTGCCGGACATCATCGGCCGCATCAAGGGCGACATCAATTACGGCAATGGCCGCAAGGTCGCGGGCAGCAATCTCCGGATGAAATTCTGGGGCGAGGGTGGTGCGGTCTCCTATCCGTGGAAGAGCCTCGATAGCTGGTTCGTCACCGAGAACGTGCGCTGGGGCAAGTTCGAAGCAGGCTTCGACATCAAGGGCCTCGTCAACAAAACCAACCGCTCTGATCTCTGGTTGCAGGCCGCGAAGACACTCGGCGTCAGCGGAGCGCCGAGCGGCGATTCACGCGGCGTAGAAAAGCTCTTCGACGGCAAGATCTTCGACCCCGCAAACCCGCAGGCCTATCTCAAGAGCCTGTCGATCAAGCGCGTGGAAGTCTGAGCATAACAAACGAACGGGCTGCGGGAAGCCGCAGCCCCAACTCTTTGGGAGATTTCAAGATGAACATGCCAGTCCGAAGTACCGATAACGTAGTGGCTTTGCCGCAAGCGACTGCCGAGGTGCTGCCGATGCCGTCAGCGCCGGGTAAGCCGCTCTTGTCGCGCATACTGCCGGTGATGGGTGACATCGCAGCGCGTGTGTTGCCGCCGCTGCTGGTACTCGCGCTGATCCTGGTCGTCTGGCAATTCCTGACCAACAGCCCGAAGGCCTCACTGCCGTCGCCGTTGAAGATTTGGCAGGACTCAAAGGATTTGATCGTCGATCCGTTCTTTGTCGCCGGTCCGCAGGACATCGGTCTCGGCCTGCGGGTACTGACCTCGTTGACACGCGTTGCTTACGGTTTCGGTCTCGCTGGGGTCGTCGGCATTTTGCTCGGCGCCATTGTCGGTCAATCGACCTGGGCCA
>JAKFYO010000197.1 GCA_021730825.1 Hyphomicrobiales bacterium | reverse complement strand
CACTTTCGGCTTCTACGGACAGAGACGTCGGGGGCACCTCGGTCAACGCACCATTAACCGAACCCGGCAAGACTGCGTAATTCCTGCTTGATCGCGCCCAGACGGGGCGGCTTCAAAGCAGCCAGGGATGGGTTCGTACTTGCCGAAGAAAGTTTCCCCTGCCGCGCCGCGCGACTGGAAGGCCTGCCGTTCGTTCGGAGCGCTGGCCGTTGCTGCGTTTGCGTTGACGGTTTCGACCACGAGCCTGCAAAGCGTGATCGCGAACGGCGACACGCGCACCCTCTCCTTCTTTCATACGCACTCGAAAGAGAGCCTCACCGTAACCTTCAAGGTGAATGGCCGCTATGACGAAGCGGGACTGGCCAAGATCAATCATTTCCTGCGCGACTGGCGCAACCACAAAGAAACGAAGATGAACCCGCATCTCTTCGACATTCTTTGGGAAGTAAACCGCGACACCGGCGGCAAGCAGCCGATCCAGATCATCTCGGCGTTCCGCTCGCCCGAAACCAACGAAATGCTTCGCTCGCGCTCGAGCGGCGTCGCAAAGCACAGCCAGCACACGCTCGGCAACGCCATCGACTTCCGTATTCCCGATGTCGCGCTTAGCGATTTGCGCGCGGCCGGCCTGCGGCTCCAGCGCGGCGGCGTCGGCTTCTATCCCGGCTCCGATTTCGTCCACATGGACACGAGTTCGATCCGCCACTGGCCGCGCATGAACCGCGATCAGCTTGCGCGGGTGTTCCCGGACGGCAAGACCGTTCACGTCCCGACCGACGGCGTACCGCTGAAAAACTTCCAGCAGGCTGCCGCAGAAATTCAGCAGCGCGGCCAGTTCGGCGAGCGCACCCGCACGCCGACCCAGGTCGCATCCGCGTCCCCCGCGCCCGACGGCAGCGGCTTGCAGCGCTTTATTTCCTCGATCTTCACGGCGAATTCGGTCGCGAACAAACCCGAGCAGGACGCCGAAGACGATACGGCCTCTCCGCAACAGCAGCAGGCGCCGCCTGCCCGCACGCAGGTCGCATCCGCCTCGCCGACTCCGATCCTGCCTCCGGCAGCGACCCGTCAGCAGCAGCAACAGCCGAAAGAACGTCTGCACTGGCAAGCCGGACCGCAGCCCGTGAACGTGCCGCAGGAACCGTCCGAAGAAACGACTGCAAGCACGCTCGCTTATGCGAATGCACGTGAGCGCAACTTCCCGCCGCAAGCCGCCACGCAAGGCACGCTCGCAGCGGTGCCCTTTGTTTCGGGCGCGCATACGATTCCGGCCGGCTTCTCCCGCGCCAACGCGCTGACCCAGTTCAAGCATCCGGAAAACGTGAAGGGCTTCACGGCACCCGTGCGCGCGATCGTGGAAAATCGCTTTCAGGAATTCCTGCCGGAACAGAGTTCCGTGGATGGTTTCCAGCGCAATCGCCCGCAGGTCAACGTCGTCGGCTTTGAGCCGACCCGCACCGCCACACGCTGATATTTAGCCGAAGTTAGCGGCCGCCAATTCCGAGCGCGTCGCGATACAGTTCGACAATCGCCTCGAATTCCTGCCGTTCGCTGGCCTCCTGCCCGCGCATGCGCACAACCGCGCGCAAAGCCTTGGTATCGAAGCCGTTTGCTTTGGCCTCGCCATAGACTTCGCGGATGTCGTCGGAGAGCGCTTTCTTCTCTTCCTCGAGCCGCTCGATGCGCTCGACCAGCGCTTTGAGTTGCGACTTCGCGAAGCTGGTTGCGTCCGCGCCTTCGGATTCTTTCTTCTTGGCTGCTGCTGGCATTTTACTACTTCAATGACCTTGTGATTTGTCGAACGCGGCTTTCTGCGCCGCGCTGGCTTCGTTCTGGTAGCGCGATTTGAATTCCTCGTAGCTCATGCCGTAAACCGCTTCGCGGCTTTCGTCCTTGGTCAGCGCGACGCCTTTGGCGTCGGCGGCATCCTTGAGCCAGTTCGAAAGACAGTTGCGGCAGAAGCCCGCGAGATTCATGAGATCGATGTTCTGCACATCCGTGCGTCCGCGCAGATGCTCGACCAGGCGGCGGTAAACCGCAGCCTCCAATTCAATTCTGGTTTTTTCGTCGATTTCGCTCATCGCATACTCCGGAACTCTCACACGGCGTAGCCTAACGCTTCACGTGGGGCGAGTCTTACCTAACCACAAGCCCTGTGAGTATCCGGGAGAACCGCTGCGCCCACGCGGAAACATCCGTGGAATCGTCGAGCAGGTCCTGCCGCACTTCGACGATTGCATGCGGCAAGCCGCGGTCGAGCCCATGGCGCGTCATGGAGTCGCCCTTCAGTGCCCCGGCATAAGGCTCGTTCTCGCCGGTGACGATATCGGGCTCTGCGCGGAGCGCGGCAAGAAAAGGGAGCGCAAAGCGTCCATCGCGTTCCCACAATACAGAGCAGTGCCAGGGCCGCGGCCCGTCATGAAAGACTGGCGTAAACGAGTGAATCGAAAACAAAATCGGCTTCACGCCTGCGGCCAGCGAGCGGTCGATCATACTGTCCACTGCCGCGTGATAGGGCGCGGAAAACCGCTTGATCCTTTGCGCCACTTCCGCGTCGTCCACTTTCGCGTTGCCCGGCACGACCGCGCCGTCGGAAAGCTTCATCACCAGTGTCGGATCGTCGTCGCCCCGGTTCGGATCGATCAGAAGCCGGGAGAAGCGCGACATGACCGCGGGTGCCGCCATTTCTTTCGCGAGTGCGCGCGTCAGCGCCTCCGCACCGATGTCATAGGCGATGTGCCGCTCCAGTTGCAGCGGATCGAGGCCGAGATTGCCGTATTCGGTCGGGATCGCGTTCGATGCGTGATCGCAAACGATGATGTAGCGCGAAGTCGAGGGGCCTTCGATGATCTCAAACGACTCTGCCTGACCCGAGGCGGAATCGCTCACGCGCTGGAGCATGAAGACAGAATAATGATGCAACGCAGCGAGCGCCAGCGCATCAGCGCCGCAACGGAGCCCGCGTGACAGCGCCATACGCATGGCTTACGTAGAGCCGAAACAAAAAGAAGCATTCCGTGAACGCCAGTACTCTTCCCGCCCAAAAGAACGCGCTCGCCTTCGCCGCTCTCGTGATCGGTGCTTTCGCGATGGGCGCATCGCCGATTTTCGTCCGCCTTGCCGATGTCGGACCTTTTGCGAGCGCATTCTGGCGCTGCGCGCTGGCTCTTCCGTTTCTGGCGCTTTGGGCCCTCGCCGAGCCGAGAGAAACCCGCGCCATGTTCTCGACCGACCGCGCGGTGGTGCTTTCGGGCGTCTTTTTCGCGGGCGATCTCTTCTTCTGGCATCTCTCGATTCTTGCAACCACCGTTGCAAACGCGACCTTCATCGCAACCATGGCGCCGGTCTGGGTCGCCTTCGGTGCGTGGATCGTATTCCGCGAAAAAATCTCGAGACGCAATTTTCTAGGGCTCGCGCTTTGTCTCGCCGGTGGCGCCGCGCTGATCGGGCAAAGCTACTCGTTCGCGCCGGACCGCCTGCTCGGTGACGGCTACGCACTCGTCACTTCGCTTTTCTTCGGTCTTTACATGCTCGCGATCAGCAATGCCCGCACGCGACTGAAAATCGGCGCAGGCTCGCTCGCCTTCATGTCGGCGGCAATCACTTGCGCCTGCATGTTCGTCATTGCCATGTTGTTCGAGACGAACTTCATGCCGCGCTCGCTGAACGGCTGGGTGACCTTGCTCTCGCTCGCGATCGTCTCGCAGGTGCTGGGTCAGGGCCTGCTTGCGGTGGCACTCGGCAGGTTGCCCGCGACCTTCTCCTCGCTCGTGATTTTTCTCGAAGCGGTCGGTGCGGCAGCGCTCGGCTGGCTCGTGTTAAATGAAGCGCTTGGGCCGATTCAACTTCTTGGCGGCGCGCTGATATTGTTCGGCATCTGGATCGCGCGGCCGCGC
>JAKFYO010000183.1 GCA_021730825.1 Hyphomicrobiales bacterium | reverse complement strand
AGACCGATCATCAGGCTCCGCCGGGAAAGGTACAAAGGGAACCCCGGCTCCTCCGCGGTCGACGCGGGAGGCGCATATTCATTAGGTGCAGTGCGGAATGCAAGTCGTCATGCCGCAAACGGCTCCCGCGCCAGCGCTTGCAGTACCAAAGGCAGCGGCTCATCGCCTTTTGCAACCGGAATACGCGGCAATCTGACGCCCAGAATCTCGCAACGAAGCGATTCCGGCGCCGGCACCCGTTCGGCGTCCACCGCCGCAAGATCGACCACCAGCCCGACCGCCGCGAAGCGCTCGAAGGGCACCGAATGCACGCCCGCGCCGCGCAATTCGATCTTGCCTTCGATGGTTTTCGGAGCCGCAGCGATCAGCCTGCCGTTCAAGGCGGAGAGCGCGACGCGGTCATCGGCGACGAGACGCGCAAAGTGCAGCTTGCCTTCGCGCGCGGCGGCCAGAAGATCCCACGCGAGTTTCGATTTACCCGCGCCCGAAGGCCCGCGGATCAGAATTGCGCGCGGACCGGCAAGCACGGCCGTTGCGTGTTCGCTGCTGCTGCCCTTGTGCATCACGTCTTCGCGGCAGGAAGCCGCATAACGAAACGCGCGCCTGCGACCTGGGGCGTTTCGCCGGCGTTCGCCGCGGACGAAAGCCGGTTCTCGGCCCAGATCCTTCCGCCATGCGCTTCGACGATCTGCTTTGAGATAGAAAGACCGAGTCCTGAATTCTGGCCGAAGCGATGCGCGGGCCGGTCGGTGTAGAAGCGCTCAAAAATGCGCGTGAGTGCTTCCAGACGCACGCCTGGACCTTCGTCTTCGACCGCGATTTCAATTTCGTTCCCGGTTCGCTTGCAGAACACGCGTACCTTGCCGTCCTGTGGCGAGAACGAGCGCGCGTTCTCGACGAGGTTGTCAATGACCTGACCGAGCCGCGAGTCGTTGCCGAGGATCATGAACTGCGCGTCCGGTGCATCTTTCGGCTCGAACACGAGTTCGACCTTCACGCCGTCGTCGCGCGGCACGTCGTTCGCAATATCGGAAACCGCGGTAAGCAGCTTCCGCAGATCGACGGCTTCGGCTTCATGGCGCAGAAGGTCTGCGTCGAGACGGCTTGCGTCCGAGATGTCAGAGATCAGCCGGTCGAGCCGTCTGATGTCGTGCTGGATCACGTGGAGAAGCTTCTGCCGCGACTCTTCGCTTTTTGCGAGCGGCAGCGTTTCGATCGCCGAGCGCAGCGAAGTGAGGGGATTCTTCAGTTCATGCGCGACATCGGCGGCGAAACTTTCGATCGCTTCGATGCGCGAATAAAGCGAATTCGTCATTTCGCGGAACGCGCCGGAAAGATGTCCGATTTCGTCCGCTCGTGATGTCATGTCGGGAATTTCGACACGGGAGTGCGTACGTCTGCGTACGTGCTCCGCGGCTTCTGCAAGCCTGCGCATCGGGCGCGCGATGGTGCCTGCAAGGAATAGCGAAAGCACAATCATGACGGCGGCGGCGACCAGAAATACGCGAACGATGACCAGGCGTTCCGCTTCCACCGCGTTATCGATTTCGCCGCTCTGCGTCTGCAACATCAATACGCCAAGGACGCCGCGGAAACGCTGCACTGGGATTGCGACCGAGATAATAACCTCGCCGCGCTCGTTCACGCGGACTTCCGAGTCGCTTTGCCCCGTCATGGCGGTGGCGACTTCCGTATATTCCTTGCCGTTGGCGGCGCCGATTTCTTTGTAGATAGGCAGCCCGCCAGAGCGGAAATAAAGCCGCACACGGCGCCACCATGCGCGCACGGGGTTGATTTGCGGTTGCTCGGTGAGCGCGGGCAGGTCGAAGCGCAGAATTTCGCCGGTCACGCTGAGTGTGCGGGAATCGATCAGCAATCCGCCGTCGCGGTCGTAGATGCGCGCACGCGTATTGGTCGGCAGGATCAAGCGGCGCAGGAGCGGCGCCACCGTTTCCGGGTTGATTGGAAATTCGAGCGCCGTGTAGTCGTCGCTTGGGATGTAACTTTCGCCGGCCTGCAATTCCAGGAGCTTTTCCGGGTCGATCGGAATGTTGCTCGCGTCCGAGCGTGAAGTACTTGCGATCGCGGCGGCCATGATCTCGCCCTGCGTAATCAAGCTTTGCACGCGCGCTTCGATCAGGCCCGCGCGGTATTCCGAAAGATAAAGAATCCCGGAAACGAGCGAAACAAGGCCAAGAAGATTTAAGAGAACGATGCGCCGGCGAAGCGAGGAGAAGCCCTGATAGGCGAGGAAACTTCTAAAGCGCCGCAGCCAGCCGGCGTTTTCAGGAAGCGCGGATTCGGGGCGCGCTTCGCCCGCGGGCCGCTGCGCAAAGCCGAACCAGTAACGCAGGCCTAGTGGATCGAGGATACGGCCGAGGAGCCAGCGAATGCCGCGTTTGCCCGAAAGATCGGACGGACTTTCCACGGGCTTTTCGACGTCAGCCTTCATCGGTGAACTAGCCGCGGGAGCGCCCGCGCTTTCGTTAGGCTTCCTTGAAGCGGTAGCCGACACCGTACAACGTTTCGATCATTTCGAAATCGTCATCGACGGCTTTGAATTTCTTGCGCAGCCGCTTGATGTGACTGTCGATGGTGCGGTCATCGACATAGACCTGATCGTCATAAGCCGCATCCATCAATGCGTTGCGGCTTTTGACGACGCCGGGGCGCTGCGCGAGCGCCTGGAGGATTAAAAACTCGGTGACGGTAAGCGTAACCGGATCGCCTTTCCACGTGCAGGTATGGCGCTCGGGGTCCATCTTGAGCAGGCCGCGCTCGAGCACCTTGGCTGCTTCACCAGTTTCCTTCTGCGGCAGTTGATCCTTCGGGATGAAGCGGCGCAGCACAGCTTTGACGCGCTCGACGAGCAGACGCTGCGAGAAGGGTTTGCGGATGAAATCGTCGGCGCCCATTTTGAGACCGAACAATTCGTCGATCTCTTCATCCTTGGAGGTGAGGAAGATCACCGGCAGGTCCGACTTCTGGCGGATGCGACGCAGGAGCTCCATGCCGTCCATGCGCGGCATCTTGATGTCTAAGATCGCAAGGTCGGGCGGGCTCGATTTGAAGCCTTCGATGGCGGAAGCTCCGTCGGTGAACGTGAGGATCCGGTAGCCTTCGGCTTCGAGCGCGATGGAAACGGAGGTCAGAATGTTGCGGTCGTCATCCACAAGCGCGATGGTCGGCATGCAATCTCCTGTCCGGACCTATGTAGCGCCGGAATCAAAGGGAACTGGAACTGTTGGGGCCGTTCAAACAATTATGGCAGGGCCGAAATGTGACCAGGCGGCCCGCAAGCCCGCCACAACCTACCGGCTCCGCTCTCGAAACGTAACCCCCTAGAAGTATTACATTTTCTTCAGATTCTCGATGTCGCATGACGTTTTTCAGTCTCCTAAAGCCTTAAGCCGCTTCATTCTGCGGGAGGCGCTCTTTGGCTCGCTCGCGTCCGGGGGCGAGGGCGGTTACCCCTATGTTTCCCTCGTTGGGGTGTCGGCCATGAGCAACGGGGCACCGGTCATGCTGCTATCGAACCTCGCCCGCCACACCATCAACGTCCGGAAAGACCCGAGGGTTTCACTGCTTGTTACGGAGAAATCCAAGGCCCACGACCCGCTGGAGGCGGCCCGTCTGACCGTGACCGGCAAGGTCATGCCAATCGAGAAAAGCGAGGTTCGTGGGCGCTATCTGGTGCGACATCCCGAGGCGTCGAAATACGTGGATTTCGCGGATTTCGGTTTCTGGAGCATCGTGATCGAGCACGGTCATCTGGTCGCGACCTTCGGCAAGATCGCCGACCTTACCACCGAGGAATTGCTTGGCAGCGGCGGGCTGAGCTGGCCGACTAGTTAACCGCAAAAGCCATACTGGATATGGACTTACCAGTCGGTGCCGGCTGCTGT
>JAKFYO010000006.1 GCA_021730825.1 Hyphomicrobiales bacterium | reverse complement strand
ATTCCGCTGAAACTCGGTCTCATCGACGGCAAAGGCCGCGACATCGCGTTGAAAGACGCGAAGGGCAAAACCGTTTCCGACAATCTGATCGTGCTGAATAAGTCCGCGCAGAAATTTGTCTTCGGCGGTATCAAGGAAAGGCCCGCAGTGTCGCTGAACCGCGGCTTCTCGGCGCCGGTAAAGATTTCGACGAATTTCGGCGAAGAGAACCTCCGCTTCCTTGCAAAACACGACAGCGACCCCTTCAACCGCTATGACGCGGTCGAGCAACTCGCGATGCAACAGCTTGTCGCGAGCACACGCGGCGCGAACGAGCCGCCGGCGGCGCTGATCGAGGCGCTTTCAAACGCACTCGACAATTCGTCGCTCGATGACGCATTCCTCGCACAGCTTTTCAGCCTGCCGGACGAAGCCGACATCGCGCAACAGATCGGAAAGAATGTCGATCCCGACGCAATCCTCCGCGCACGCAAGAAGATCAAGCGCGAGATTGGCGTTGCGCTGCAAGAAAAGCTCGCTGCGCGCTACCAGAAACTTACAAGCCACCTCGCTTTTTCGCCCGACGCAGAAAGCGCAGGACGGCGCGCGTTGCGCAACGCGTGTCTTGATCTGCTGGCTGCCACCGGAAGCAAAACGGAGCAGCAACGCGCGTTCAAACAATTCGAAGAAGCCGACAACATGACCGACCGCATGGCGGCGCTCGCTGTGCTTTCGCAATATGCGATCCCGGAGCGCGAGAAGGCGCTCGCCGCCTTCGAGGCACGCTATCGCAACGATCCGCTCGTGCTCGACAAATGGTTCGCAGTGCAGGCGCGTATCGCGGAGCCGGACGCGCTCGATCGCGTCAATCAGCTCATGAAGCACCCGGCATTTTCGATGACCAACCCGAACCGCATGCGCTCGCTGATCGGCGTGTTCGCCGCGGGCAACCCGGCGCAGTTCAACCGGCCCGACGGCAAGGGCTATGCCTTCATCGCCGACACGGTTCTCGGTTTGGACTCAAAGAACCCGCAGGTCGCGGCGCGCCTGCTCTCCGCCTTCAAGAGCTGGCGGATGCTGGAGCCCGCCCGGCGCGCGCTTGCGGAGCGCGAATTGACTCGCATCGCAAAAACGCCCGGCCTGTCGGCGGATGTAGCGGATATCGCAAGCCGATCATTGGCTTGAGTCCGAGCGCGTCAAAAGTTAACGCGCAGCGGCGAGTCTCTTAGTCGATAATTAACGACTCGGGACAACGAATTTCGGCACGTTGACTCTAGACAAATCACCGCAAAATCGATTCTTATGATTCTCGATTCGGGGAGATGCGGCAGTCCCTCCAGATCAAGATTTTTGGGGCTCATCCGGGGGAGTCAGCGATGGCGCGTGTCCACGCTGCGAACACGACAGCGCATGGACATTCGACGCGCGGACTTGCCCGCTCGCTGACGCATCCGAACTATCAGCGCCTGGTCGATGCCGAGCCGATCCTGCGCCGCGTCGTTCCGGTTCTCATCGTCGTATTCCTGATGTCGGTTGCGCTTGGCGCGCTCGTGCAGGTGCTTGAGCATCGGCGCACTGCGATCGCCGACGCAAAGACTGGCATGACGCTTTACGCGCAGTCGATTGCGGAAGAATACGCGCGGCGCGCGGCCGCAGCCGATGTCGCTGCACAAGATGCAAAGTCGTTGCTTCGCATCGCGACGCCTGCACAGGCGATCACTAATGGCCGCCAATTCTTCATCGCCGATCCGAACGGCAAGATCGTCGCGGCGGAGCCGGAAGCCCCGCATGCGGTCGGTAAGTTACTCACCGACATTCTCGGCGCCTCGCAGCCGCTCACGACATACGCAGAACGTGCAGGCGTAATCGAGATACAGCTTCCCAACGGCCCCAATGCACTCGCGACCGTGCGCAACCTGCGCGACGGCCACGGCCAGATCGCATCGTTGCAGCCGCATGCGCTCGCGCTCGAAAACTGGTGGCGCGACACGCGGCTGACCGCAACGCTCGTGACCACCACGAGCGTCGTGCTACTTATTCTCGGCTTCGCCTTCCACTGGCAATCGACGCGCGCGCGCGAAGCCGACCTGATCTACGAAAAAGTGCGTGCGCGGATGGATACGGCGCTGAACCGGGGCCGCGCCGGTCTGTGGGACTGGGATCTGGCACGAGGCCGCATCTACTGGTCGGATTCCATGTTCGAAATCCTCGGCTTCAAGCCGCGCGACGAACTTCTGTCGTTCGGCGAGATCGAAGCGCTGGTTCACCCCGACGACGGTTCGCTGTTCGAGCTTGCTTCTAATCTTGCCGATGCCGCCGACGGCGCCGTGGACCGCGCGTTCCGCATGCGCCACGCCGACGGAAGCTGGGTGTGGCTCCGCGCCCGCGCCGAGCTCGTGCAGGGAAACCCGAGCACAGGGCCGCATCTGATCGGCATCGCTTCCGACATCACGGAAGAAAAACGCCTGCAGGCGCGCACCGCGACCGCGGACATGCGGCTTCGCGAAGCGGTCGACACCGTTTCCGAAGCCTTCGTGATCTGGGACGCCGACCGCCGCCTCGTGCTCTCGAACAACAAATTCAAGGAGCAGCACGGCCTTTCGGACGAGGCGGTCATTCCGGGCAACCACTACGACAAGGTCATCGCGGCGATGACCAATCCGGTGCTGTCGGCCCCGCAGGCAACCGATGGCGGCGTCGAGCTCGCCGACGGGCGCTGGGTGCAGATCAACGAGCGGCGCATGAAAGACGGCGGCCTCGTCTCGATCGGCACCGACATTACCAAGATCAAGCTGCACGAAGAAAAGCTGATCGAAAGCGAACGCAACCTGATCGCGCGAAACACCGATCTCACAAATTCGCAACAGGCGCTCGAATACCAGGCGCAGCAGCTTGCGGAACTCGCGCAGAAATACGCCGACGAGAAATCGCGCGCCGAAGAAGCGAGCCAGGCGAAGTCCGAATTCCTCGCCAACATGAGCCACGAACTGCGCACGCCGCTGAACGCGATCATCGGATTCTCCGAGATCATGGAATCCGGCATGTTCGGCAAACTGGGCTCGGAGAAATACTACGAGTATTGCAGCGATATCCGCGCCAGCGGCGTTTACCTGCTCGAAGTCATCAACGACATCCTCGACATGGCAAAGATCGAAGCGGGCCGGATGCCGGTGAGCATCGAAGCCGTCAAGCTCGATGAAATCGTATCCGACGCGATGCGGGTCATGTCGGTTCGTGCCGGCGAGAAGAAACTGCTCTGCCGAACGGAAATCTGCGACGACCTCACGCTTCG
This sequence comes from Hyphomicrobiales bacterium, assembly GCA_021730825.1. Classification (GTDB taxonomy): domain Bacteria; phylum Pseudomonadota; class Alphaproteobacteria; order Rhizobiales; family Xanthobacteraceae. The sequence continues at coordinate 635 of JAKFYO010000006.1, read as the reverse complement.
CGCCGACCGCCGCGCCATCAAGCAGATCCTGCTCAATCTCATTTCCAATGCGGTGAAATTCACCCCGGACGGCGGCCGCATTGCCGTCCGCGCCAAGCTTTCCGGTCAGTCGGCATTTGTCGTGATCGAGGATTCCGGCATTGGCATCGCAAGGGAAGCGCTCCGCAAACTCGGCCGCCCCTTCGAACAGGTGGAAAGCCAGCTCACGAAAACACAGGCCGGCTCCGGACTCGGCCTGGCAATCGCAAAGTCGCTCGCCGAATTGCAGGGCGGCCGCATGCGCATCCGTTCGATCGAGAACGTCGGCACTACGGTATTTCTGCGCTTGCCGGCAAAGCTCGCCGCCTAATTCTCCGCGGCTCCATTCAATATCCGCTCGAACGCCTCGCGCACCTTTTCCTCGATGTCGGTAAGATGCGCGTCGAGCGTGGTGAAATCCGGCAGGCCTCCCGCGCGCGCGAGCAAAGCCAGTAAGCCGGGCGCTGCCTTCGCAGGCTCGAACGGTCCGCTCACGCAAAGGCGCAAGATCTGCGTGAGATTGTGATAGAGCGTCACCGCCTCGCTCAATAACTCGCCGTCCGTCTTTTCCAGGAGCGAAAGCTTGCGTGCCTTTTCGATCACGCGCGCAGTCTGCG
>JAKFYO010000381.1 GCA_021730825.1 Hyphomicrobiales bacterium | reverse complement strand
CAGCGGTGACGAGTTCGTGCTGTTACTGGACGGTTATGCGGACAAGGAAGCCGTCGGCCTCGTCGTCGAGCAGGTGCTGGCTGAAATCAAAAAGCCGTTCTATCTCGAAGGCTTCGAGATTTTCAGCTCTTGCTCGATTGGCGTCAGCTTCTATCCCGCGCACGGGAAAAACTATTAGACCCTGCGCCGCAACGCGGATGGCGCCATGTATGGCGCGAAGACGCGCACCAAGGGGCAGGCGATCTATTTCGACGACGGTCTCGGCAAGTCGATTGCCGCCCGCATGGAAGCCGAGCAGCGCGTGCGGCTCGCAATTCGCGATCACCGCTTCGTCTGCGCCTTCCAGCCGAAAGTGGACATTCATACGCAGGAAGTGGTCGGTTTCGAAACATTGGTCCGCTGGCGCGACAGCGATGGCGAAATCCATCCGCCTGGTCAATTCATCAGTCTTGCCATCGAACTCGGGCTGATCAACCCCATCACGAATTTCGTGCTGAATGAGACAATTTCGTCGCTGGACCGCCTCGATGCGGCATTCGGCAACAACACCAGCATCAGCATCAATGTCGGTGCCAAGCAGGCAAGCGACCGCGCGTTTATGGCAGCGCTTGCCGGAACCATCAATGACAGCGGTTGCGGCGAGCGGCTTATTGTGGAACTGACTGAGGACGCTATCATCGACAACGGAGTATTTCAATCCGAGGTGCTGCCGGCCTTGCGTCAATGCGGCGTGCGCATTTCGATTGACGATTTCGGCACCGGCTACTCATCGTTGAGTGCGCTCGCGGATATCACCGCCGACGAGATCAAGATCGACCGCTCTTTCATTTCCAGAATCCACGAGCGGCCGCGCAATCAAAGCGTTCTGAAAGCGATCGAGTCGCTCGCGCAATCCTTGCAGATGAGTATGGTCGCCGAAGGTGTCGAGACCAAAGAAGAATTGATTTACCTGCAAACTGCGAGCCGCATCCGGCTTGCGCAGGGCTTCTATTTCTCGAAGCCGATTTATCTCGACGAACTTCGTTCCGGCGAGAAATTCGGCGAGCGCGTGGTCGAAACGCGGGTTCGTGCGCCCGAACGTACAACGGGCAGGCTGATGGCCCCGGCACGCGCCCGGTAATTAGCGGCGGAGGAAGGCCGGTTCCTCGGCCGGAGCGGTAATTGGCTTCTTCAGGAGGCTGAGCCGGGTTGCATCGATCGGCGCGACAGGCGGTTGCAACGATGGTGCGTCAGGCATGCTCATCACAACAGACGAAGCGTTCTGTGCCGGCTCGTCCTGTAGCGAATGCTGGCTCATTGTGGCGCGACGCCAGCGGTCGACCACTGCGGTGATGAAATCTTGCTCGATTGCCTCGGCATTGATGCCCTGATTGCTCGCGAAGGACTCGCTTTTCGGAATTGCGGTTGCCGTCAGTTCTGGGAATGTCAGACGTGTCGGCAGCGGAACGCCAGCACCGAACGCGAGCGCTTCACGCGTGCCGAGAGAAGCGACGAAGTCGAAAAGATCGGCGCCGTGATCGGCGACCGCCGAGCGCAACAGCGCCTGGTCGCGGTCGTTCGACATGCGCATCGCGAACAGCGTACCGCACTGGGAGATGATGGTCGGATCGAGTTCCGCCGGACGCTGGGTCACGAGGCCAAGATAGACACCGTGCTTGCGACCTTCCTTGGCGATGCGTGCGAGCGCACGCCGCGTCGGTGCGAAGCCGGCGGTCCGATCCGCAGAAGCATATTTGTGGGCTTCTTCGCAAACAAAGAGCAGCGGTACCGCGCCATCGCTCCAGAGGCCGAAGTCGAAAGCGAGGCGGGTGAGCACCGATACGACCGGCTCGACGACTTCCGAGGGGAAGCCAGCGAGCTGCATGATGGTCATGGTCTTGCCGTCCGGCTGAAGCCGGAAAAGCTGGGTGATAGACTCCGCCATGGTATCGCCGCCGACATTCGCGCGCTCGAACATGAAGGCGTAGCGCGGGTCGTTGCTAACGGTTTCGATCCGCGTAATCAGGCGCTGGTAGATCATGCGCGAGGAGCGGTTCTCCAGCTTGCCCATGCGGTCATCGATGATCGCGAGCAGGTCGGCGAGGCGATACGGCACCGGCGTATCGACCGTGTAGCCGATATTCTTCGCTTCCGTGCGCTTGATGCCCGGCCGGTCAGCGACGTTGCGATACTGGTTATAGTTTGCCTTCGCGATCGGGATCAGCTCGGCAAGAATATCGGTTTCTTCCTGCAGGCCCGGACGGCCGGCGAAGAACACGTCCACGATTTCTTCGAAGTTGAACAGCCAGAACGGCAAGCGGAGATTGCCGGGGTTCATTACGTCGGACTTATTGCCGAAAGAACGGTGGTATTCGTTATGTGCGTCGAGCAGGAAAATGCGTAAATTCGGCCGCACCTTCATGGTCTGCTCGAGGATATGAGCGACACCCGACGATTTGCCAACGCCGGTCGAACCCAGCACCGCGAAATGCTTGTTCAACATCTCATCGACATTGGTTCGCGCATTGACGGTCGTGTCCTGCTGGAGGCTGCCGATGCTGATTGTGTTATTACCTGCTTCATCGAAGATGATGCGAAGCTCGCGGTTCGTGAGCGGCAAGGCTGCGTCGCGAATGGTCGGATAGCCGGCGACACCGCGGCGGAACACGGCCGCTCCAGCCGAGATCACGATCTCACCCATAAGATCAACGCGCGCGATCGCGCAGTAGTTCGCGGCAAGCGAGGTCTGGACCGAAACCTCGGTGATAACTCCGACGAGCTGCGATTTCGCGGTTTGAATTTTTAGAAACCGGCCGACGGTGATGTCGGCGCGGCTAGACCCGCTCATCGCGGCTTCTAACAGCCCGACGGTCGCTTGCGAGCCGCTTACCGAATGCACATGTCCGAGAGTGACTGTCACGCCTGCCGCCGTCGAAGGCGCGGGCATGCCCGCCGTACGCTGATCCGTCACAGGAATAGTCTCCACCGCTAATTGTTGGAGAGCGTACCGAAGAGGTATCTAAATCGGCTTAAGAACGGCGCTTCAAGTTTCTCGACAGTTGCTGGGAATTTGTTAACCAAGCGCACCCGTACAAATCGGGCAAAATACCGTTGCGAAACGCTTAAAGCCCCTTCGCGAGAAAGCCGCCGTCGACAGCTATATCGGCGCCTGTGACGTAACTTGCTTCCTTCGATGCAAGGAAAATCGCCGCACCGGCGATCTCGGGTAGGTCGCCGAAGCGGCCCATCGGGGTGCGGGAAATCGCGAGCGCTTCGCGCTCAGGCTTCAGCGTGCTCGTAAGTTCGGTGTGGAAATACCCCGGCGAAATGGAGTTCACGCGGATATTGTCGGCTGCCCATTCGCCGGCCAGCGTTCGCGTAATCGCGAGGACGCCGTGCTTGCTCGCCGCGTAATGTACGGCAAGCGGCCAGCCCCGATGCCCGGCCAGCGACGAGATGCTGACAATGGACCCGCCGGTCTTGCGCATATGGGGGTAGGCCGCCTGACAGCAGAAAAATACGCTGTTGAGATTTGTATCGATGACGCTCAGATACTCGTCTTCAGTGAGTTCAGCCGATGGCTTTACGATCGTGATGCCCTGACTGTTTACGAGAATATCGAGACGGTCCAATTTGCCCGCGAGCGCATCAACCGCATCCATACAGGCTTGCCGCCGTCTCATGTCCGCAGCGTAGCCGACCGCTCCGGAATTGACCTTATTGAGCTTGGCGAGCACGGCGTCGATCTTTTCCTGCCGCCGTCCGATGATGCCGACCTTCGCGCCTTCGCGGACAAAGCCCTCGGCGATGCTGGCGCCGATACCGCTCGTCCCGCCGACGACAATCGCATTCATCCCTGCGAGACGCATGAATTGCCTTTCTCGTGTCCGTTGCTGGCCTAGTAAGTCGCCCGGCCGCCGGAAATGTCGAACACCGCGCCGGTGGTGA
>JAKFYO010000255.1 GCA_021730825.1 Hyphomicrobiales bacterium | reverse complement strand
GGAGTTCACACGTTTGATTACTTCGGAGACGAATTCGAACAGGCCTTCGTCCGCGACACCTTTATAATAAAACGGCGGCAACAGCAGCGAACCTTTCACGCCAAGTTCGGCCGCGTGCTTTGTAAGCTTCACGGCATCGCCGAACGAAGCTGCACCGGTGCCGGGAATGAGCTGCCCCGGATTGATTCCGGAGCTGACCAGCTTTTCCAGCGCGGCTTTACGCTCTTCGAAGTCGAGCGAATTCGTTTCGCTCGTCGTGCCAAGCACCGCGAGCCCATGCGCGCCGTCACGCAAAAGCTGGTGGCAGAACGCGACATAGCGCTCCATGTCGATGGACAGGTCTTCGCGAAACGGCGTTGCTGCCGGCGGCCAGATACCGGTTGCTGCGGTCATCGTGCTTTCTGCTTACTTCTTTTCGGAACGGAACAGGCGTTCCGCGTTCCCGAAAGCGATACGCTGCGCATGCTCTTTCGGCAACTGGCCTAACCATGCGCGATAGCCGGAAATCAGCGCGTCATATTGAAGCCAGCGCGGCGTGATCCAGGTGTCGGTGCCGAGCAGAAAGCGGTCCGAATGTGTAGTGAAGAGATCGCGGAAGTCGGCCGTCAGCTTGCCGTCGTATTCGGTGATGCCGCCGCGGAAGGAAAGTTCGCCCATAAGCGCAGGATATTTTGCGAACAACGCCTTCAATTCGTTCGCAGGGGTCGAAAATCCCGTATGCGCCCAGATGATACGCGCACGCTTGTCGTGCGACATCAGAAGTTCGAGCGCTTCGACGTCGCAATGCGCGTGAATATAAAGATCGTTTTCGACCGCGAACTTGACGAGCTTGGCGGCTCCTTCCGTCGCTGCGGCTCTTCCGTAAATGTGAAACTCGCCGACGCCGCGATAATAACCGCGCTTGAATTCGCTCGTCGTCATTTCAAAGATCGAGTCGTCCTTGAACCAGGTCGGAATATCCGCGCGCGTCTTGTATTGGCGGATGAAGGGCACGACCCAGATTTCTTTCTGTTTCGCTTCCATGAGCGCGATCGTGCCCGAGTTCGGGCGGCTGGTCGCGAGAATACCGCGTACGTTGTTCTTCTTGAGCAGTTCGAAGACTTGCTCGACATTGTAATGGGGCGTCGGCTCCCAGTTGTAATGCAGATGCGCGTCGAAGATCGGCCCGTCATAGGGGGCCTGTGCATTCGCGGGTGCGGCGAAGGTTACGACCGCGAGAATGGCCGCAACGCAGGAAGCGCGCTGCATCGCATTAGAAAGTGTCGTCATGGAAATATCCTCGCCCGAAGGGACAGGCGAGAGACTGACTCAGTTACAGACGGCGTCAAGAGGCCGCTTTGGGTGGGATGCGAATTGCCTGCTATAGATCGCGAATGCGTATCATCGGTCTCGCCGGATGGAGCGGCGCGGGGAAGACGACCCTCGTTACCCAGCTCATCCCTATTTTCGTCGCGCGTGGCCTCAAGGTTTCGACCGTGAAGCACGCGCACAAGGGATTCGACATCGACCTGCCCGGCAAGGATTCGCACCGCCACCGCACGGCTGGGGCCACCGAAGTCTTCGTCGCATCCGGAATACGCTGGGCGCTGGTTCACGAATTACGAAATGAGCCGGAGCCCGATCTGGTCGATATCATTCCGAAGCTCGCGCCGGTCGACCTGTTGATCGTCGAAGGCTTCAAGCGTCATCGTCATCCCAAGATCGAAATTTATCGTCCTGAAGTCGGCAAACCGCTTTTGCATCCGGACGACGACTACATCGTCGCGATTATTTCAAATGCGGAGTTGCCCGAGGTAAAAATTCCGCTCATCCCGCTCGACGATGTCGAGAAAGTCGCCGACGTCATGACTGTCGAAGCGATGCCGGCCGATCGGCTCAAGCACCTGAAAGACTGATTACTCGGCAGCGATCTGTTGCGGGCGCGGCAATGCACGCAGGGATTCGATCAGCGCGCCGAGCGGCTTGCCGCCCTCAGGGTCTTTCAACGCAGCGATCCGGCCCTGCGTTACCGCATCGGCGAAATGATCCTGCGGAAGCTTGCCTTCGAGAAACGGCTCGATCACGAAATCGGCGAGCAGATTCCAGTTCTTCAGGCCTCGCTTCATGGTCTCGCCGTAGCCTTTGACGAGCGCGGCACTTGCGACCACGGCCTTCGCCGCTTCCAGGTTCTGCGAGAGCGTTCGCTCCGTTAAATCGAGCCAGCGCTCGATCCATAATTTTTCCTCTTCGTAGCGCAATGTATGCAAGCGCCACCAGCGCAAGCCTGCGAGCAACCGAAGGCGAAGAAAACCGAAAAAGCTCGTGGTGCTGACACGCATCTTCACCGAGCGTTCGCTCCAGCCTTTGCGCTCGATCCAGGCGAGCAAGCGCCGCGCGAGCTTTGGCGGCAGCATGGAGAAAATTTCCTCCGGGCCCGGCTTCATGAATTCGGAAACGCGGATCAGCGCTTCGCCTTCGACACCGGCTTCGCGGCGCAGCCGCTCGATTCGTCCTTCGCGGATCTTCAGTTGCGCGACCCGGATCGTATCTTCGAAACTCATGCGCACAGCCAGAAGCCGCGCCAGTTCGCGGAGGAGTTCGGCGTTCGCACTTTTGTTCTTTGCGAAGCGTTCCATACGGTCGAGATAAAGGCTGGCGTAGCGTTGATCCTGATAATCCGTGAGGCGCCGCACGCCTTCGATGGCAATCTCCGCGGCTTCCCGTGGAAGCAGACTTATTGCGAGCGCATCCAGCTCGTTATCGGCACGCGGCGCATGGTCAACGGGTTCGGTCTCGGCTTGCGTCTCAATGCCGGCTACCGCAAGCGCGTAGCCCGCTTCGAAACCGCGCAGATTTGCATCGATCGCTTTGCCTTCGGCGCGGATCGCTGCACGAAAATAATCTGCCGCGATCGGCAATGCCTTGATGCCGGAAAGCGCGCCGAGCATGACGGCATTCAACTGGCTTCCGGCATCGCGCGCAATTGTAGCGAGATCGGCAAGCAGCGCGCTCTTGGAAAATTTCCGCAACACTTCCTGCATGTTTTCCGGATCGACGCGGCCATCGGCCATCGCCGACTTTTCATCGACCGTGAAGACGCGATGCGTGCTTGCAATCAGGTGCGTGCGCGATGGCGTTACACTTCCCGCCTGCACCGCGCGCGTGGTTTCCAATAACTCGCTGGAGAGCATCACGTCGACTTCGCCCGGTGCCGGGTTCAGCGCGAGCACGGGCTTGGCGTCGTTCGCCTGACAGGCAAGAATTTCGAGATAATACGTGGTGGCGCCCGTGCGCTGCGCGACACCGGGAATGGAAGTGCGCTGCGCGACATGACCGGCTGCGACCGCCGCGTTCGTAATCCATGACGCGAGCACGCCGCCGCCTTCGCCGCCGAGCGCTGCAATCAGAAGACGAACGGGACGCGGATCACTCATTGCTTATTCCGCGGGCGCTGGCATTGGCGCCGCGCGATTGCCGCCCATGAGCCGGATCATCGCCGATGCAATCCGATGCCGAAGGCGATCGAAGAAATTCGGGTTCTCGATCACTTTAATCTCGGCAAACGACGGGCAGAGCTGCGCCGCATGCGCGACCTCGCCGCAAAGCCCGCAGCCGACGCAGTCGTTGTTCACATGCGCGATCGGGTCGGGGCGCAGCGGATCTTCGTTCGGCTTGATCGTGAGCGACGGACAGCCGGAGAGGCGGATGCAGGAATGATCGCCGGTGCAAACATCCGGGTCGATCCAGAAGCGGGTACGCTCGACGCGCTTGCCTTCCTTCTTGAGCTTCGCGAATGCGGGCTTCACCCGGCGCTGGCGCGCGAGCTGGCACTCGCCGTCGGCGATCACGACCTTCAGGCCCTTCTCATCCGAAGTCAGCGCGTCGCGGAGCGTATCCATCATGCCTTTGACGCCATAGGTACGCTGCCGCTTCACCCAAGGCACACCG
>JAKFYO010000198.1 GCA_021730825.1 Hyphomicrobiales bacterium | reverse complement strand
CGGCACGCTGCGGAGCAAATCCACCTTGCCGCTGCCGTCGAAATCGACGCCGTAGTCGAAATAATGCGACGGCAGAAATTGTGTCTGTCCCAATTCGCCGGCCCACGAGCCGACCATGGTTTCGGGAGTGAGATCGCCTCGTTCGATAATTTTCAAAGCGGAGTGCAACTCCTTGCGGAAACGCTCGCTGCGGCGGCAGTCGTAGGCCAGCGTCGCAAGCGAACGCAAAACTTCATATTTGCCGACATCCGCGCCGAAACCGCTCTCCAGCGCCCAGTACGCGGTGATCACGGGTGCGGGCACGCCATATTGTTCTTCCACTTTCTGAAAAATCGCGGCGTGCTTCCTGATCAGTTCCTGCGCGCGCGGCGTGCGGCCGCCGCCGGCCATGCGGTTAGAAAATTCGAGAAAGGGCTGACTGAAAACACGCTGGCCGCGATCGATCCCGATGATCTTGTGATCCAGCGTCAGGAGATGTTGCGCGCGCATGTAGGTGCGCGGCGACAATCCCTTCTCCAGCGCTTCGCGGCGGAAGTCCGCGAGCCACTTATCGAAGTTGCCGCTGTTTCTGCAGTTCGTAGTTGCTTGTTGGGCGTTCGCCCAAGTGCTGCTCACAAACAAGAACGCAACTGCAGCAATAGCGCCGCCGTAAATACGAAACCGCATCTGTCTCACCTTGATGGGAAAATCCTCGCTTTATTCTAGCCCAACTAGCGGCAGGGTAAGGGAAATCGCAAGCGTTGGGTTGCCCACGAATTCTTGCGAATTTCCGGCAGTTGGCGGAGTATTCGCCCGAACGAAAAAAGCGGCCGGCAAAAGGCCGCTATCCCCGGAGGAAGAACGTCCATGTTACGCAGATCGTTTCTGGCCGCCTTCGCGGCAACTGCGCTTGCGGCCGGCACCATGCCGGCAACCGCGCAGGAGACCGTGAAGATCGGCCTCATCATCCCGCTGACCGGCCCCTTCACCACGACCGGAAAGCAGCTAGAGGCCGCCGCCCGTCTTTATATGCAGCAGAACGGCACCACCGTTGCCGGCAAGAAGATCGAACTAATCGTACGCGACGACGCGGGCCGCGCCGAGAATACCGCCCGCATCGCGAGCGAAATGATCCAGAACGACAAAGTCAGTTTCCTCGCCGGCTTCGGGCTGACGCCGCTTGCGATGGCAACCGCGCCGATCGCGACCAACTCGAAAGTGCCAATGGTCGTCATGATGGCTGGCACCTCGATCATCACCGAGCGCTCTCCTTATATCGTGCGCACGAGCTTCACGCTCGGTCAGTCCGCCGTCATCATCGCGGACTGGGCGGCGCAGAATAAGATCAAGAAGGTCGTGACCATGGTCACCGACTACGCGCCCGGTCACGACGCCGAGAAATCCTTCATCGATCAGTTCAAGTCGAAAGGCGGCGAAGTCTCGGAAAGCATTCGCGTTCCGATCCAGAACCCGGATTTCGCGCCGTTCCTTCAACGCGTACTCGACGCGAAGCCCGACGCACTCTACGTCTTCACGCCTTCCGGCGTCGGCGCGATCCTGATGAAGCAGTTCGTCGAACGTGGCCTCGACAAATCCGGCATCCGCCTGATCGGCCCCGGCGACATCACAGATGACGACGTGTTGCCGGGCTTCGGCGACGCGGCAATCGGCGTCGTCACCGCCCACAACTATTCGACCGATCACCCTTCGGCGAAGAACAAGGAATATGTCGCGGCCTTTAAAAAGGCGAACCCCGGCATGCGCCCGAACTTCGCGTCGGTTGGCGGCTATGACGGCATTCATCTTATCTACGAAGCGCTCAAGAAAACCGGCGGCAAGACCGACGGCGATGCGCTGTTAGCTGCGATGAAGGGCCTGAAATGGGAAAGCCCGCGCGGACCGATGTCGATCGACCCGGAGACCCGCGATGTGGTTCAGACCATCTACATCCGCAAGGTGGAGAAGAAGAACGGCGAACTCTTTAACGTCGAGTTCGCGAGCTTCCCCGACGTCAAAGATCCGGTGAAGGCAGCGAAGAAGTAATCCGCCTTTGATCTGAAAGAACTCGGCCCCGCTTCTTGGCGCTCCCAAAGGCGGGGCCGAATGTTAGAGTAACGTCATGCTGACCATTCTCTTCGACGGCATCGCTTACGGGATGCTTCTGTTCGTGATCGCCTGCGGGCTCGCGGTCACGCTCGGTCTCATGAATTTCGTGAACCTCGCGCATGGCGCCTTCGCCATGTTAGGCGGCTACTGCGCCTATGTGCTCGTGAACTTCTACGGCGTGCCGTTTTTCGCGAGTCTTCCGGTCGCCTTCATGTTCGCGGCCATGATCGGCCTCGTCGCCGAGCGCACGCTCTACGTTCACTTCTACAATCGCAGCCATCTCGAACAGGTGCTGTTCACGATCGGCCTCGTATTCATGGTGTCGGCGCTGGTCGATTATTTCCTCGGCTCGCAGCAGCGTTTCATCAATCTGCCTTCCTATTTGCAGGGACGCTTCGATTTCTTCGGCATCGGCGTCGGGAAATACCGACTACTCATCATCCTGGTCTGCGCGCTCATCCTGATCGTGCTGCAACTGATCCTCGGCTACACCCGCTTCGGCAGCAGGCTGCGCGCGGCGGTCGACGACCAGCGTGTCGCACGCGGATTAGGCATCAACGTGAACTGGGTGTTCGCAATCACGTTTGCGACCGGCTGCGGGCTTGCAGGACTTGGCGGCGCGCTCGGTGCGGAAATTCTTTCGCTGGAGCCGCACTTCCCGTTGAAGTTCATGATCTATTTCCTGATCGTGGTTTCGGTCGGCGGCACTTCCAGCATCACCGGGCCGTTTCTCGCCTCGATCCTCTTGGGTATTGGGGACGTCGCCGGCAAATATTACGCGCCGCGCTATGGCGGCTTCGTCATCTACACCATCATGATCGTCGTGCTTGTGCTGCGCCCGCAGGGCCTGTTCGCACGCGGCACCTCGAAGTAGCACGATGAACAGCGCGAACATTGTCAAAGAGGCCGTCGCCGCGCTGAAGCAAAAGCGCGCATGGCACTGGCTCGAATATGCGTTCTGGATAGCAGCGGCCGCTTCCGTATTTCTGTTACCTAGCCAGCATGCGCTGCTTACCCAGATCGCAATCTGGTCGCTGTTTGCGCTCTCGCTCGATCTGCTGCTCGGCTATGCCGGCATCGTATCGCTCGGCCACGCCGCTTATTTCGGTTTCGGCGCTTATGTGGCGGCACTCTTCGCGATCAACTTTTATGGCGAGCCGGTAACCGGCCTGCTGGTTGCCGGAGTTGCCGCAGGACTCCTCGGACTGATCACGAGTTTGCTGGTGCTGCGTGGCACCGATCTGACCCGCCTCATGGTGACGCTCGGCATTGCGCTCGTCATGTATGAAATCGCAAACCAGATGTCGTGGCTTACCGGCGGCGCGGACGGCCTTACCGGCATGCCGGTCAACCCGGTGCTCGGTGTGTTTCCGATCTACTTCATCACAACCAACTCTTACGTCTATGTGCTGGTTGTGCTCTTCATTCTGCTTCTTATCGCAAAGCGCATCGTGCATTCGCCTTTCGGCTATTCTCTGCGCGCGATCAAAGGCAATCCGCTTCGCGCGTCCTCGATCGGCATTCCGAACAACCTGCGCCTGATCGCGGTTTACACGATTGCAGCTGCGTATGCGGGCATCGCAGGCGCCCTGCTCGCGCAGACCACGCCGGTCGTCTCGCTCACCTATATCGACTTCCAGCGTTCCGCCGACGTGCTTCTCATGCTCATCATCGGCGGCACCGGCTATCTCTATGGCGGCATCGTCGGCAGCGCGCTGTTTCTGATCGCGCAGAAATTCATCGGGAACGTCACACCGCAATACTGGGAATTCTGGATCGGCTTCGCGCTCGTGGTCATTGCGCTGTTCGCACGCGACCGCGGCGTGTTCATCATCTTCGAACGAATCCTTGCGGCACTTCGCA
>JAKFYO010000127.1 GCA_021730825.1 Hyphomicrobiales bacterium | reverse complement strand
ACGCGACCGCAGTTGTGGCCGATCTCCGTAGTGGTGCGCGCTGGGCGGTCGATCCATGGACCAAGCGCAACGGCGAACGTCCTGATACGCTCCCGATCGAGCGCTGGATGCAAGGGAGTTAAAAAACAAGGCAGCTAAAAGAAAAGGCCCCGGCGGGAGATGCCGGGGCCTCTTAGGCACTCTTGGGAGGAAAGGTGTTAGCGGACAGTGGCCGCGGCGTGGCGCGCGATGCCCGGAATTTCGCTGCGGCTGACGTTGATGTCAGCGAGCGTGCGGTCGTCGAGCGACACGAGTTCGTTGTAGGTGCGGCGGTACGTGCGCCAGCGACGGATCTGCTTCAGCAGATAACCCCAGATCAGCATGTTCAGTCTCCTTCACGTCTCACGATCCCGTCGCGCCCTCGGCTGAAGCGGAATCGCTTACTTTCTTCTGAGAAAATACGCCCCGATGCTGCGGTGCGGTAGTAGAAACCCATCATCGCTGCAATGCGATAACCGCATGGCGTCCTTACCGAATTACGAATTTTGCATGGCTGGTTTGTGACGGTTGCTGGCGTTACACCCTCAGTCGGGATAGGCAGTCTGCTGCTCTTCAGTCCAGAAGTACTTCAATGACAAAGCAAATCTTCGAAGTCGCCCGCGCCGCGATCCCGGTCGCCGGCATGGATCAGACATTCCCCGTGCGCCGCATTTATTGCATCGGCCGCAACTACGCGGCCCATGCCCGCGAGATGGGCTCCGACCCGACGCGCGAGCCACCGTTTTTCTTTCAGAAGCCGAGCGATGCCATTCAGGTCGTCATGCCGGGGGTGACCGCGGAGCATCCTTATCCGTCGCTCACGAAGAACTATCATTACGAAGTCGAACTGGTGGCGGCACTCGACAAAGGCGGGCGCAACATTCCGGTCGAGAAAGCGCTCGAATGCGTTTATGGCTATGCCGTCGGCCTCGACATGACGCGGCGCGATCTCCAGTCCGAAATGAAGGACGGTAAGAAACCGTGGGACATCGGCAAAGGCTTCGACAATGGCGCTCCGGTCGGACCTATCCATCCGGTCGCAAAGAGCGGTCACCTGAAGGCCGGTGAAATCTCACTTAGCGTCAACGGTACCGTGAAGCAGAAGGCTGACCTCTCCGACATGATCTGGAGCATTGCCGAACAGATTTCGCGCCTGTCGCAACTGTTTGAATTGAAGGCGGGCGATCTCATCATGTCCGGCACGCCGGAGAATGTCGGTCCGGTCATCGTCGGCGATACCATGGTGGCGAAGATCGTCGGTCTGCCCGATCTCTCGCTCAAGATCGTGAAGCCTGCAGCCTAAAGCGCTGCTGCGAACGCCCGGCCGTCTTTCAGACCAAGTTCATAGGCGTTGCGAAAGCCTTCCGCATTCCTGATGTCGAATTGCGAGATGGGGATGGCCTCGGACGGCTGCACATACGTGCGGCCTGCGATTTCGGGAATTCTCTTGTAGCGGCGCGTAAGCAATACGAGCGTCTTGCCGCCCGCACGCTCGATCGGCTCCAACGGCAGGACAGGGACATTATCGACCAGCCCGCCGTCAAAGGCCGGTCGCTCGCCGATTTTCGTCACCGGCATGAACGGTGGCACACCGCCGCTCGCGATGATGAGGTCATGTAATTCCGCCGCGCGTTTAAGCTCTCGTACGCGCACGAATTCCTGTTTGATCCCGAGCTTGCGCCCGAAAGTAGGGTGCACCGGATGAAAAAGCTTCTTCTCGATCTGATAGGCACCGATTCCGAGTGCCGCGCCGAGCACCGGCGGCACGCCACGCGGCAAACGCGCGACGCCGACATGGATATCCGCGAGCGACTGCAATTTCGCGAGTGCTGCATCGTCGAGAACATCGCGCAGCAGGTCGAGATACATTGGTCCAACCGGGAAAAGCGCGTTACCTGCGCGCCAGCTCTTGAAGTCCATATTTTTGAGATGAGGGCCGCAGCCTGAAATCACGAGTTCTCGCACACGAGGTCCGGTGCCGAGCAGCGAGTAGGCGAGGGCGAAAGAACCGGCGCTGACCGCCGTCATCAGCGGAGCCTTCAAGTCGATCTTTTCGCTTGCGGCTTCGAAGAAGCCGCCCTGCCAGTAGCAGCGGTTGCCACCCCCGGCGAAAGCAATGGCGTCATACATGCAGCGTTACCTACAACGGCTGCGCTGTTGGATGGAAGCCGTGACGTAACGGAAGGCAGCTCAGACCGAAGCGGGGCGCGGAAAATATTGATCCGACTGGTGCCGTAGCGCCTCGTAACATTCGCAGGCGCATTCCTCGAGACCATGGCGGTCGAGAATTTCGATTTTACCACGCTTGTAACGGACAAGCCCCTTGCTTTGGAGCCCGCGCGCAAGTTCGGTGACCGTGGTGCGGCGGACGCCAAGCATCTGCGCCAGAAATTCCTGCGTGAGTGCGACAATGTCGCTGTCGAGCCGGTCGCGGGTTTGCAAGAGCCACCGGCAGAGGCGAGGGCGCGCTTCGTGCAGCGCGTTGCATGCAGTCGATTGCTGCGCCTGATGCAGCAGCATTTCCTGGTAATGCACGATAAAATCGCGAAGGAAGGGACTTTGCTTGACTGCGGCCTGAAGCAGGCGTGCGGAAATGCGCGCGCCGTGACCTTCGACCTGCACGATCGCCCGCGCGTTTGCTTTTCTTTCGCCAAGGCCGGCTACCGCGCCAACTGCGCCTTCGCGGCCGACGGTCGCGGTCTCGACGGACTTCTCATCCTCGGAAAGCACGATGACGATTGACACCATGCCGCTATGGGGAAAGTGGACATGTTCGATCACTTCGCCCTGTTCAGCGAGTACGGTCCCTTGCTTCAACGGCACGTCTTTGAGGTGCGGTTGCAGCAGGGCGTATTCATTTTCCGGCAAGCTGGCGAGCAAATGATTGCGCGCTTCGGCGGCGGTTTTCAGCATCGGTCTCCGGTTCCTGACTCTGTCTTCTCGTTCGAGCCGTGACCCTGAGTGATCGCAACCGTCCCAGGCGCCCCTTAAAAAGCGGGCAAGGCCGCTCTCGAATCTAGGGAGAGCGCTCGAACATTACTTGGCGCAAATAAGCTGGTCGGTCCGCTAGCGGACAGACGAAAAAACGCGCTGTACTATGTGAACACTAAGGGCCTGACGGCCTCGGAATAGAAACGCGGAACCCCTCTGTCGGGTTCCCTACGCAAATAGGTGCCGGCCTTGGCTGCGTCTCCCGAAACCAACGACTCGTTCGAAATCGGTGCTGTCGACGGGACCGCGCTATTCGTCCGGCAGTGGAAGACGGGTTCACCCGGCGACCGCAAAGGCACGGCTCTTATCGTGCATGGGCTGGGCGAACACAGCGGCAGATATGGTCATGTCGCGAACGTGCTGAACCGGGCCGGGTTCGACGTTTGGGCGCACGATCATCGCGGCTTTGGCAAATCTGGCGGTGCGCGTGCCCGCATTCCCGAACGCAATACGCTGATCGAAGATACCAAGCTGGTGTTCGATGAATTGATGAAGCGGGAAGGCGGACCCACGCCGCTATTGCTAGGACACAGCATGGGCGGCGCGATCGCAGCGCGTGCAGTGACCGGAGGCTGGATAGCGCCGCGCGCGTTGATTTTATCGTCGCCCGGATTGCGGTCTCACATCAGCGCCCCGATGCGTGCGATTGCCCGCGCTCTGGAAGTTGTGTTGCCTAATATCGCCGTTCCGCACGGCCTTCCCCTCGACAAGATTTCCCATGACGCGGCAGTTCTCGCGAATGCGGCGAAGGATCCGCTCAACCATGTGCTGATCTCGCCGCGTATTACGAACTTCATTCTGGATGCCGGCGAAGCTGCGATCCGCGATGCCGGAAAGCTCACGATGCCGACACTCGTGCAGGCGGCCGGAGAAGATAAGCTAGTGGATGTAAACGGTGCACGGGAGTTTGCGGCTCGTGCGCCAGCGGGCCTATGCACGCTCAAAATTTACGACG
>JAKFYO010000333.1 GCA_021730825.1 Hyphomicrobiales bacterium | reverse complement strand
CGTGGTGTTGGCGCGCTCGAACGCAGGCTTCAGGCGGCTGAAATCCATCGACTCTTTGGTGCACCCCGGCGTGTCTGCCTTCGGGTAGAAGTAGATTGCGACATTCCGGCCCGAAAGCCCGGACAGGCCGATCGAGCCGCCTCCATCCACGGGCAGGGAAAAGTCCGGTGCCTTGGCTCCTTCTGTGGGCGAAGCTGTCATACGCCTTCCTTTCGGCGGGTTTAAAGGCTTGATATTGCTCAATTCTAGCGCATTCCGGGGGCGGGGTGGCGAGAGATTCTGGCGGGGCAGCGCGCGGCAGCGGCAAGCACCACCGGGGCTGGGGAAATCGTTGAGGCAAGCGCGCGCATGAGAGGCGGCCACGGCCACGACTGGCACGAGCACGAAGACGACGACCAGCCGCAGGAGCGGCCGAATTTTCTTGCCCGTCTGATCGCGCCCGCGAACCGGCTGTTTACCGGAAAACTGGGCCGCGCCGTGCGCTGGGTCGCGGGCATTGCCGCGTCGCTCGTTTTTCTCCTCGTTGGCGTTTACGTCGCCTTCCTGACCGGGCTGCTCAACGTTGACATGGCAACGCCGTGGATCGTGAGCGCACTCGAAGAGAAGCTGCCACCCGGCCACAAGGTCGTTATCGGACGGACGCGCCTCGACTACGACTCGACCGGCGCGCCGGTGCTGACCGCGGAGCAACTCGTAATCCGCAACGACTTGAACGAAGAGATCATGCGCGCGCCGGCTGCCGAGATCGGTCTGGAAGCCGGCAGTTTGCTTATGGGCAATTACCGCGCGCGCCGCATCACGCTGGTCAACGCTGTGATGACCATTCGGCTCGATGAAAACGGAAACATCAAGGTTTCGACACCGAAGCAAACCCCGCAGGCCGCGCAAGCGGCGGCGCAAGCTGAGGTGAAGGCGAGAGCGCTGCGCCAACAGCAGCAGGCAGCGGCACCCACACCCGATCCGCTTGTCTTCACTGAGATCGCGAATTGGCTCGGCCGGCTTGAGCGCACCGGCATCGACGGCATTGCGCTGAACGAAGTCGGCCTCGATCGCGGTACGCTCATCGTCGAGAGCGACACGCCCGGCAGACGCTGGACGTTCAACAACATCAACTTCTCGATGCGCCGCCCATCGGCAGGCGGCGTCACGCTGCGGCTCAGTTCCGGCGACGGTACAAATCCCTGGGAGATCAATGCTTCGATCGGCGCACCGGCAGACGGCGTTCGCGCGGTCGATGTGATCGCGAACCGCGTCGTGCCGAACGATCTCATCAATGCCGCGGGTTACGGCGATACCGACCTTTACGCGAGCACCCCGATCTCCGGGCTCTTGCGTGCGCAGATCGGTACCGACGGCAAGCTCGTCAGCGCCAACTTGCGGGTCGTGGCCGGTAAGGGCGAGTTCGGTAATGCGCTCGACGACCGCGGCCGTTTTGAAATCGACGAAGCCCAACTGCTTATCCGCTTCGACACCGAGCGTAGTGTTTTCATCGTCGAGCGGCTGCAATTCGGTGGCGGGCAAAACCGGCTGGTGCTCGGTGCCGTGATCGAACCGCCGCAAAAAGGCACGACCCTATGGTCGTTTCTGATCCCGCAAGGTGCGCTTGCGCTTGCGACCGGGCGCGCGAACGAGCCGCGCCTGACGATCGACAGCATACTCTTCCGCGGGGGCTACGATCAGCGCACGAAGCGGCTCTCCATCGACGAAGGCGTGCTGCGCGGTCCGACCGCCGGCCTCGCGCTTTCGGGTGCGATCGAATTCGGCGGCGAAGATGCGATCCTGCAACTCGGCATCGCCGCCGACCGCATGCCGGTTTCCGCCGTGAAGCGGCTCTGGCCGGCGCCGGTTGCGCCCGGCACCAGAACCTGGGTGCTCGAACACATCGAGAGCGGCACTGTGGAGCGCGTCGCGATCGCGCTCAATATCCCGCTCGAAGCGCTGGCGAAGAAAGACCCGGTGCTTCCCGATAACGCGATCAATCTCGACATCACGACGTCGAACATGAAGTTTACGCCCGTGGATGGCCTGCCGCCGATCACCGAGGCGCGCGGGACCATTCTGGTTACGGGCCGGTCCGCGATCATCAAGCTGACCGGCGGCGTCATCGATCTCGGCCGCAAGCGGCGGCTGACGATCCCGGAAGGCACGCTTCATGTGCCCGAGCATTTTCATAAGGCGCCGAACGGAACGATCCAGTTGCGCATCGAGGGCAATGCCGAGTCGGTCGCGGATCTTCTTTCGCGCGATATTCTGAAGAACGAGACGGGATTTGCGCTTAATCCGGACACGACGCGCGGCAACGTGGTCGCAAACTTGCGGCTGGAAATGCCGTTCAAACGCGAATTGCTCCGCAGCGAGATTCGTTACGCGGCGGAAGCCGATGTGACCGGGTTCAGCGCCGAGAACATCGTCAAAGGCCAGAAGATCGAGAATGCCCACGGCAAGATCACGCTTTCGCCTACGCAATTCTTCATCAAGGGCGAGGGCAGACTGGGCGGCGCACCGGCGGCGTTCGAGTATACGAAGCCGCGCGGCAAGCCCGATGCCGAGTTTCGCGTGGCGGCAACGCTGGACGAGGCGGCGCGCAACCGCTTCGGGATCGAGCTTTCGCCGTGGCTGACCGGCCCGGTTACCATTCGCGCGGCGGGGATTACGAACGAGAAGGAGTCCCGCATCAATATCGATGCGGACCTGACCGCAGCCACGATTACCGAACTGGTGCCCGGCTGGAACAAACCGGCCGGCCGCGCCACGCGCGCGCAATATCGCATGATCGAGCGCGACGGCAATTACAAACTCGAAGAGGTGAACGTCACCGGCTCCGGCGTGAATTTGCGCGGCACGGTCGAGTTCGATTCCGAGGGCGCAATCCTTGGCGCGAATTTTCCGACTTTCAATCTTTCGGAGGGCGACCGCGCGACACTTGTGGTCGAGCGCAACGACGGCGCGCTCCGCGTATCTTTACGCGGCACGGTGCTGGATGCGCGCGGCATGCTGCGCTCGCTTTCCGATACGCCGGTGGCCTCGAAGAAAAAAGATAAACCGCGCGACGTCGATCTCGACGTGCGCGTGGGCGCCGCCACCGGATTCAACGGCGAAGTGGTTCGCAATCTGGAGTTGCGCGTGACGCGAAGGAACGGCGAAATCCGGAGCTTTGCGCTACTGGGCCGCGTAGGGCGCGACTCCACGCTGGTCGGCGAGCTGCGCGCACGCGAAGGCGGCAGACAGGTGGTTTATCTCACCGCGGGGGACGCCGGCGCGATTTTCCGCTTCGCGGATTACTATTCGAAGATTCAGGGCGGCGAAATCTGGATCGTGCTCGATACCCCGACGACGGATAATGCGCCGCAGGAAGGCATCGTCAGCGTTCGTAATTTCAATATCGTCGGCGAGCCCAATCTCGACCGGCTTCAGTCTTCCGCGCCGGTCGAAGGCGATCGCACCGCGCGCAATCAGCCGCGCGGCGGCTCGGTGCCGTTCGTGCGGATGCGCATCGATTTCACGCGCACGCCCGGACGCTTCACGATCAGGGAAGGGCTGATCTTCGGCCCAACGATTGGCGCGACCGTGGATGGTGTCCTGGATTACACGAATAACAGCGTACAAATCCGCGGCACGTACGTTCCGGCCTACGGCCTGAACAATTTGTTCGGGCAGATTCCGCTGGTCGGGTTATTCCTTGGCGGACCGAAGGAGGGTTTGCTTGCGCTGACCTTCGAGATCGCGGGTCCCGCGAGCGGGCCGACGTTACGAGTCAACCCGATGTCGATGGCGGCGCCCGGATTTTTCAGAAAGCTGTTCGAATTCCGCGGCATGGACGCACAGGCGCCCATTCGCTAATTATTTTTTTTTGCACGCGATCTTATCCGAAAACCGTTTCACACTTTTCGGGATCGCGCGCTAGACCGCGCGCAACAGCACGTGCTTCTTTTTTCCGAGCGATAGTTTGATCACGCCTTCCTGCGTGAGG
>JAKFYO010000170.1 GCA_021730825.1 Hyphomicrobiales bacterium | reverse complement strand
ATGCGCAAGTCGGCTAAAGCCGACTTGCGTGTAGCCGTTGCCGTGCGAAGGCCGCGAAAACGCCGATCAGCGTACAGGCCAGCCCGTACCAGGTCAGCGCGTAGCCGAGGTGATTGTTGGTGAAGCTGAGCTTCGTCTCGTTCGGCTGCGGCAGCATATCGGGGCGATATTCGCCGGTCGCATCCAGCATGAACGGCAGGACGTTCTTCAAACCGAATGCCCGCTCGATGTCCGTTGGATTGCGGCGATACCAGGCATTCTTTGCAGAGTCGTTCGCTGGCGTGAAGAAATTCACCTGCTCCGGCGCACGCAAAAGCCCGGTGACGCGCACGACACCCTCCGCCTGGCCTTCCTTGCGGCTCGCGGGGTTCTTCAATTCCTGCGGAACGAAGCCGCGATTGATAATGACGATGCTGCCGCCTTCGCGCTGGAGCGGCGTCAGCACCCAGTACCCCGCGCCGGAGAACGACCCTTTTGCGTCCGAGAGCACGGTATAGACCTGCACTTCGTGCTGATGAAGAAAACGTCCGGTGGCGATGTAGCGCCGGTATTCCTCGCGTTCGAGATCGAAGGAGAGCGACTCGGGCGTCGCGGGCAAGAGCTGCGGTGTTTCCGTCACGCGCTTTGCGATCGTCTCAATCAGCGCTTCTTTCCATGCGAGGCGCTGCATCTGCCAGTTACCGAGCATGATCAATACGGCTAGTGCCGCGAGCGAAAGCACGCCCGGCAGAATCAACCCGCGAATGGCTTGTGTGCGCGTTACCGTCATCGGTCGATCCGCGCTTCCGCGGCCTCATGATGAAATTGCAGCGCGATCAGGAGCGACTTTAAAATCCGCAACGGCAGGAGTGTTGCGAACAACACCGCCGGAATGCCGACTGCGGCATGCACCCAGAAGGACGGACGCCAGATCAGTTCTACCGCGAGCACAGCCAGCACCGCGACCAGACCGCCAGCAAGGATGACAAACACAGCGGGGCCGTCGCCGGAATCCGCGAATGAATAATCGAGACCGCACGCCGGGCAGCACGGCGCGAGATTGAGATAGCCGGAGAACAACTTTCCTTTGCCGCAGCGGGGGCAAGAGCAACTCAGTCCCGCCTTGAAGGGCGGGACTGAGGTTTCTTTCTTGCCGGCGGAATTTTTCATCTCCGCCTTCTATGTCGCGATTGCGGCGTCAGTGCGCGAGCGGCGTGCCCGCACCCCAGACGTAAATCCAGATGAACAGGAACAGCCACACCACGTCGACGAAGTGCCAGTACCAAGCCGCCGCCTCGAAGCCGAAATGATGATCCGGCGTGAAGTGGCCGAGATAGAGACGATAGAGGCAGACGGCGAGGAAGATCGTTCCGATCAACACATGCACGCCGTGGAAGCCCGTCGCCATGAAGAACGACGCGCCATAGATGTGGCCGCCGAACGTAAAGCCGGCATGCGCGTATTCGTAAGCCTGCACGCAGGTGAAAAGCGCGCCGAGCGCAACGGTCAGCCACAGCGCCTGCTTCGCAGCCTTGCGGTCGCCTTCGAGGATGGCGTGATGCGCCCAGGTTACCGTCGTGCCCGAAGTGAGCAGGATCAGCGTATTCAACAGCGGAAGGTGCCACGGATCGAAGGTGCCCTTGAAGGCGGCGGTATCGGCGGTCGCCTTCGGCGGCCACACGCCGCCGAGCAATTCGGTGCGCATGTATTGATGCACCTCGCCGGGGAACAGCGCCGCGTCGAAGTAGGCCCAGAACCAGGCAACGAAGAACATGACCTCGGAAGCGATGAAGAGAATCATGCCGTAGCGAAGGTGCAGTTGCACGACCTTGGTGTGATCGCCGGTCTGCGCTTCATTGATGATGTCGCGCCACCAGACGATCATGACGTAAATGATGCCGAGAAAGCCCGCGATGGTGATGAGCGAGGTGCCGCCGCGCATCCAAATCACCGCGCCGATCGTCAGCACGAGTCCGAAGAAGGCGCCGAGAATCGGCCACGGGCTCGGATTGACGAGATGATAGTCGTGTTGCGGTTTCGCGTGCGCGTCGGCCATTTTCGTTCTCTCCACTCGATGTCGGGTTTACCCGACATCGATTTTTTTAAAAACCCAAGTTGGCTATAGCCAACTTGGGGCGGCTACCCGCCGGAATTTGGTCTTTTCTATCAGCGCCCCGCGGGAAGCCGCAAGGCGAGGTTTCAGTTCGCTCGTTCCGGCTTCGGCGCCGCAGCCACAGGCTTCGGCTTCTCCACCGGGAAGAAGGTGTAGGACAGCGTGATCGTGCGAATTTGCCGCGCCTCGGCGTCCTCCTCGATTTCGGGACGGACGAAGAAGGCAACCGGCATCGGCATCTTCTCGCCGGGGGCCAGGCGCTGCTCGGAGAAGCAGAAGCACTGCATCTTCGCGAAGTAGAGGCCGGCCTGCGGCGGCGAAACATTGTAGGTCGCGGTGCCCACCGTCTCGTCGCGCGCGAGGTTGGTCGCAAAATAATGGACGAGGAACGTCTCGCCGATATTGACCTCGATCTCGCGGACTTCCGGCTGGAACTCCCACGGCACGCCCGCGACGTTCGCATCGAAGCGGATTATGATCTTGCGGTCGGATTTCTTCTCGGGAGCGCTTGTCGCGACCTGTGTCGTACCGCCGAAACCGGTGGTACGGCAGAACCAATCATAAAACGGAACCGCCGCGAAAGACGCGCCGACCATGAAGGCGACGAAGACGGTGAGCGAGAGCGCCACATTGCGGTGACGCCGCGCGAGCTTCGGATCGACCTGTGGCGTACGGCTCATGCGATCACCGAGATCGCGGGCGCTTCGGTGCGTTTCGCCGCACCCGGCCCAAGCTTCACAATGGTGACGACGTAAAACAGGATCACGAGAAAAGTGAGCACAAGCGCAATCGCAAGCGAGCGGCGCTTGCGGCTTTTTTTCTGCTCATCCGTGAGAACTACGCCTTTGTCTTCCGCCATCGCCGTCACCGCACCATTCCTTCGCCGAGGAGAACCGCGAACAGAAGGAATAGATAAAGAACCGAGAAAGCGAAGAGATGTTTCGCGGCGCGCTCCGCGGCGTCACCCTCGCGCCTGCGATAGACGAGCCATGCAAAGACGAGGAACAACGTACCCAGTGCAATCGAGACCGCGCCGTAGAGCCAGCCCGTCATGCCGAGCGCGAATGGTGCAACACCGAGCGGCGCAAGCAAGAGAGAATAGAGAAGAATTTGTTTCCGGGTTTCGTCGTCGCCCGCGACATTCGGCAACATCGGGATGCCGGCGCGCTCGTAGTCGCGTTTTTTAAGGAGTGCGAGCGCCCAGAAGTGCGGGGGCGTCCAGATGAATATCAAAGCGAACAGAAGCAGTGGCTCGAGCGAAACAGTGCCCGTTACCGCGGCCCAGCCGATCACCGGCGGTAATGCGCCAGCCGCCCCGCCGATCACGATGTTCTGCGGCGTCGCGCGCTTCAGCCACATCGAATAGATCACGGCGTAAAAGAAGATCGTGAAGGCGAGCAACGCACCGGCAAGAACGCCGACGAGCAGGCCAAGCATCAATACGGACGCGCCGGAAAGAATGAGGCCGAAGACCATGGCCTCGCCCGGCTCGACCCGGCCCGCCGGGATAGGACGCGTGCGTGTGCGATCCATGCGGGCGTCGATGTCGGCGTCCCACCACATGTTCAAGGCACCGGCAGCACCGGCACCGACCGCGATGCAGAGCAACGCGACGAAGCCGATCACCGGATGAATATCTCCCGGTGCGCGCACGATGCCTACCAGCGCCGTGAAGACGACAAGCGACATCACGCGAGGCTTCAGCAACGCCCAATAATCTTCGACACCGGCAAAGCCCGGAAGGCTTTCGGCGCGGACGGTGCGTTATTCGGAAACCAGCGACATGATGTTTTTCAGTTCGACTTCGACTAACTCAAAAGAAGACGGAACCACGTCTTCCTCTCAATAACGCTACCGGCGGGCCTAAGCCCGCCGGTC
>JAKFYO010000363.1 GCA_021730825.1 Hyphomicrobiales bacterium | reverse complement strand
TGCCGATCCGAGCTATCGCATCAAAGTCCGCGTTTTCACCGAACTCGCCTGGCACTCGCTCTTCATCCGCACGCTCCTGATCCGCCCCGAGGCCGACGAGCTTGCGAAGTTCGAACCCGAACTCACGATTCTCGATTTCCCGTCGTTCAAGCCAGACCCGAAGCGTCACGGCGGCCGCGAAGGCTCCGACACGATGGTCGCGATCGACTTCACCCGCAAGATCGTTCTGATCTGCGGTTCGTCTTATGCGGGCGAAATGAAGAAGTCGGTCTTCACGACGTTGAACTTCTATCTGCCGCAGCAAGGCGTGATGCCGATGCATTGCTCGGCGAACGTCTCGAACGACGGCAAAGAAAGCGCGCTCTTCTTCGGTCTTTCCGGCACCGGCAAGACCACACTTTCCGCCGACCCGAACCGCACGCTGATCGGCGACGACGAAACCGGCTGGGGTCCGGACGGCATCTTCAATTTCGAGGGCGGCTGCTACGCGAAGACGGTAAACCTGTCGCGCGAGAACGAGCCGATGATTTACGACGCGACCAACCGCTTTGGCGCGATCCTGGAAAACGTCGCGTTCGATTCCGTGACCCGCGTTCCAGATTACACGGACATTTCCAAGACCGAGAACACGCGCTCAGCCTATCCGCTCGACTTCATTCCGAACGCCTCGCGCACCGGTACCGCAAGTCATCCGAAGAACATCATCATGCTTACGGCCGACGCTTACGGCGTGATGCCGCCGATCGCGAAGCTCACCTCTGAGCAGGCGATGTATCATTTCCTCTCGGGTTATACCGCGAAGGTCGCGGGCACCGAGAAGGGGTTGACCGGCGTTGAACCGGAATTCTCGGCCTGTTTCGGTTCGCCGTTCCTGCCGTTGCATCCGTCGGAATATGCGAAGCTGCTTCGCGAATACATCGCAAAACATAAGGTCGATTGCTGGCTCGTGAATTCGGGCTGGACTGGCGGTAAATATGGTGTTGGCCGCCGCATGCCGATTAAGGCGACGCGCACGCTGCTCACCGCCGCGTTGGATGGTTCGCTGAAAGACGCCGACTTCCACACCGATCCCTATTTCGGCTTCGCTGTGCCGAACTCGGTGCCGGGCGTCGAGCCGCATCTCCTGTATCCGTCGAAGACCTGGAAGGACAAAGCCGAGTTCGATGAGACCGCGAAGAATCTCGTCGGCATGTTCCAAAAGAACTTCCAGAAGTTCGAAAGCCACGTCGATGCGGAAATCAAGAAGGCCGCGCCGGCGATCCGGCTCGCTGCGGAATAATCGCGCTATAAAATAGAATTAGTTCGTGCGCGCCGGTGGCTGAACAGCTGCCGGCGCGTTTGGATTCGCGTCCGGCTCCTGAATGACCTCTGAGGTAGCCGGCGGAACTTCGTTCGTTGCCGGCGTTGCATGTGCGACCGGCATCGTAACGGCGAAGGTCGCATGCGGATTATTCGGCAGGATTTTGATTGCAATCAGTTGCTTCACGAGAGTGGGGCTCATGCCGGACTTTTCGACCGGCACATAGTTGTGCGAACCGCGATAGACCGAAAACCCGGTTTCCTGCACGACGAGATCGCCGCTTTGCAGCGTCGGGTCATTCTCGAGATCGACATTCGCGACGCCAAACGGATCGCGGCCATTGCAACTGCAATTATCGACGATCTTGGTGCGGTAGGTGAAGGCGTTCGGGATTGCGCTGTATTTCTGGCCGTCAGTCGCAACCGCGTTCTCGATCCCCATGCCGCTGAAGATCTTGGTCTGCGCGGCCGGGCACATTGCGCTGCAAATCTTGTCTAACGAGAGGTCCTTGCGGCCGCCACGGCTAACCGGGAAAAATTTCCCGTCGCAGGTTCGCACGCAATGATTGGCGAAAGCATTACCCTTTTTCTTCTCGTCATCATCGTCGTCGTGATAGCGGCGGTCGCCGAACAGCGATCCGAAAAAGTCGCTAAACGGGTTGCCGCTCGAGCGGGGGCGGTCGTCGCGGTAAGGGGCGGGCGGAGAGTTCCGGTAGCCGCCATAGATGCTGTAAAAAACCTGCGCATCCGCCGGGGCCGGGGCGACAAGCAAAAGCGGAACGGCAAAAAAGGCTGCGGCAGCAGCGCAGGAGAGGGAACGGGCCGCGAAATTAAGCGCCGTCACTGTACCAAGCCTCCCACGCCTTACTTTTTAAGCGGCTGTTCTATGCCGCTTGTATGACCACCCGACTAAACGCACGACCTGAGGGAAAGTTGCAAGTAACATTCCGTCGGAGGGGTAGCCTTTTGGCGAGCTTACTTGTTCAAGAATTCGTCAGCCGTAAAAAGCGCGTGAAAGCGCAAGCCTGCTTTAGAAAAGGTCTCGGTCGCCCCTTCCTGACGGTCGACGATGGTCAGGATCAGGGAGACTTTCGCACCGGATTCCTGCGCGGCCAGGGCCGCCTTCAGGGCTGACTCCCCGGTAGTCGTCACATCCTCGACGATGGCGACCGTCTTGCCCGAAAGGCTCTCGCCTTTGGTAAGTCCCTCGACCAGAAGCTTCGCGCCATGCTCTTTCGGCTTCTTGCGGACGAAGAAATTCGGCAGTGGCTTGCCGGAAATCCAGCTTAGTGCCGCGACCGCCCCGGAAATCGGGACCGCACCCATCTCCAGCCCGCCGATGGCATCGAGCTTTTCCGAAGCCAGCGCCTCCAGCGAAAGCTGCGCCAAAAGTGCCGCGCCCTCCGGGTCGAGCATCGTTGGTTTCAGGTTGAAATAGAAATGGCTCTTGCGCCCGGACGCGAGCGTGATTTCGCCGAGGCCGAAGGAGCGCTTGGCGATGATTTCCTTGAGCCGCGCGCGGGCGGCGTTCGATTCCGGAAGCGTGATTGTCTGGGCCACTGGCTATGTCCGTCTGGAGCGAATGCTGAGACTTGCTATCATCGCGAGGCGCCAGCGCCAACGCGAGACCTCAACCCATCAACAGCGGATCGGACCATGACAAGGCCTCTTTATCATTCTCTCGATTTCAAGACCCGCGATGAGGCCGAGATGCTCGCGCGTGCCCGCGACTTTCACGCGCTGATGAAGCGGCGGCGAACGGTCCGGGATTTTTCCGATAAGCCGGTCCCGCGCGTGATCATCGAAGATGCGGTGATGACCGCGGCCTCAGCCCCCTCCGGTGCCAACCAGCAACCGTGGACATTTGTCTGCATTTCGGACGCGGATGTGAAATCGAAAATTCGCGCGGCGGCGGAAGAAGAGGAGCGCGAGTTCTACAAGAGCGGCAAGACGCCTGATGAATGGTTGGGTGCGCTCGCGCCTCTCGGCACCGATGAGCACAAGCCGTTTCTAGACGTTGCGCCGTGGCTGATCGTAATCTTCGGCCAGCGCTATGGCGTGGCATCGGATGGTTCGCACGTGAAACACTACTACGTTCCGGAGTCGGTCGGCATCGCGATGGGGTTTTTGATTGCCTCGCTGCATAACGCAGGGCTTGCGACGCTGACGCACACGCCGTCGCCGATGGGGTTTCTGAACGAAATCTGCGGGCGGCCGGCGAACGAAAAGCCCTATGTGCTGCTGGTCGCGGGTTATCCGGCGGAAGATTGCAAAGTGCCGGTGATTACGAAGAAGAAGTTGGAGGACGTGAGTAGTTGGATTTAACGTGCGGTCGCAAACAGAAACCAGACCGCAACGGCAACGAGAGCGAGCGCAAGCCCACGCCGTACCGGCACCCGCCAGCGCGGATCGGCAAGCAGGCGGTGCAGCCGTCCGGCGAGCAGCACGACAACGACATGCGTGAAAGTCGCCACCGAAACGAAGACCGCGGAAAGCAGCATAGTCTGCACAAATACAGACGCGGCGCCCGGTACGATAAATCCCGGCAACACGCTGACATAGAAAATCGCGGCTTTTGGATTTAGCAGATTGGTGATCAAGCCACGCCGGAAGGACTCGCTGGCGCGATCCTGCCGCGCGGCGGCGACTTCGCCATCCGCTTTGTCGTGCCAGCTCTCC
>JAKFYO010000017.1 GCA_021730825.1 Hyphomicrobiales bacterium | reverse complement strand
TAAGGCGTGGATGCCCGGCATAAAGCCGGGCATGACGAGTTCCGGACTTCTGCGCTTGCCTTCCGTGGCATGCCGCCCGATATAGAGAGCGGGAGGTTGGCGGTGGACGAGCCACTCGCCAACCGGGTCAGGTCCGGAAGGAAGCAGCCCTAACGAGACCGGATCGGGTCATCGTTCCAGCCTCCCACCTCATTTCTAGGAACGCGGCCGGGATGGACGATACGCCCAAGAAAAACGCGGCAGGGCAGGACGGCAGTTCGCTGTTCGGCGATGACGCCACCGGCTACCGCGTACTCGCGCGCAAATACCGTCCGCGCAATTTCGACGACCTCATCGGCCAGGAAGCGATGGTCCGCACGCTCTCGAATGCGTTTGCTAGCGGCCGCATCGCGCAGGCATTCCTGCTGACCGGCGTTCGCGGCGTCGGCAAAACCACCACCGCCCGCATTCTTGCGCGTGCGCTGAACTACGAGCCTAAGTCGGGCAAGGACACCGGCCCGACGCTCGACATGCCCGAGTTCGGCAAGCAGTGCGAAGCGATCATCGAAAGCCGCCATGTTGACGTGATTGAGATGGACGCGGCCTCGCACAACGGCGTGGACGACATCCGCCAGATCAACGAGGCGGTGCGCTACACGCCGGTAAGCGCGCGCTACAAAGTCTACATCCTCGACGAAGTTCACATGCTTTCGGGAGCCGCGTTCAACGCGCTCCTGAAGACGCTTGAAGAGCCGCCGGCGCATGCGAAGTTTATTTTTGCAACGACCGAAGTGCGGAAAGTTCCGGTCACGATCCTATCGCGCTGCCAGCGCTTCGATCTGCGCCGCGTCGATGCCGATACGCTGACCAAGCATATCGGCAAGATCGCGGAAGCGGAAAAAATCAGCACAGAGCCTGAAGGCTTGGCGCTGATTGCGCGTGCCGCCGAAGGCTCGGTTCGCGATGCGTTATCCTTGCTCGATCAGGCGATCGCGCATGGCGGCGCCAGCGTGAAAGCTGCGGAAGTCCGCGAGATGCTCGGTCTCGCCGACCGCACGCGTATTATCGATCTCTTCGAGAGCCTGATGAGCGGCAATATCGCGGAAGCGCTGAAACTCTTCCGCGAGCAGTACGATCTCGGTGCCGACCCGGTTGCCGTGCTTTCCGATCTTGCCGAGTTCAGTCACTTGCTCACGCGTTTCAAGATCGTGCCGTCGTCGCTGGAGGATACGAGCCTCGTCGAAGCCGAGCGCAAGCGTGGCCGGGAACTCTCGGAGCGGCTTTCGATTCGTGTGCTGTCGCGCGCGTGGCAGATGCTTTCCAAGGGTCTTTCGGAAGCATCTTCTTCCGGCAAGCCCGCGCAGGCGGCGGAAATGATCCTCGTTCGTCTGGCTTACGCTGCCGACCTGCCGACCCCGGACGAAGCAATCAAGATGCTGAACGACGGCGGTAACGGGGTCGGCGCATCGCCGGGCAATGGTGGTGGCATACCCTCAGGTGCACCGCGCATGCAGATGGCGCAAGGCGGCGGTAGTGCCATCGGCCGCGCAACCCCGCGCCCGGCAGCAGCGCCGGATAACGCGCCGCAGTTAAATTCGCTGGAAGACGTTTATGCGCTGGCTGAAAAGAACCGCGACCTTCAGATCAAGCACGCGTTGAAAAATTTCTCTCGCCTCGTGCAGATCGAAGAAGGCAAGCTCGAGATCTCTCTCGATCAGGGAGCGCCTGTGAATTTCGCGGGCACTCTGGGCGCGAAACTCACGCAATGGTCGGGCCGCCGCTGGATCGTTGCGGTCGCGCGCGAGCAGGGCGGCGAAACGCTCGCCGAAAAGGAGCGCAAATCGCAGGCGCAGATGAAAGCCGATGTCCGCCACCATCCGGCGGTGCAGGCGGTGTTGAATGCTTTCCCTGGTGCCGAAATCGTCGAAGTGCGCCGCAAGGCTGCGACGCAAGAAACCGAAAATCCCGCCGGCGATTTCGATGCGCCGATCGAAAACGAAGACGAATAAGGAGCGAGCGGAATGCGCGACATGATGGGCATGATGGGCAAGATCAAGGAACTGCAGGCGAACATGGAGCGCATGCAGGCTGAACTTGAAACGCTCGAAGTCACCGGTAGCGCCGGCGGCGGGCTCGTTACCGTCGTCACAACCGCGAAGGGCGCGGTCAAAAAAGTTTCCATCGACGCGAGCCTGATGAAGGCCGACGAGAAAGAAATCGTCGAAGACCTCATCGTTGCCGCAAGCGCCGATGCGCGGGCAAAGTCCGAGAAGCTGGTCGAGGAGAAAGCAAAAGCGCTGACCGGCGGCCTGCCGCTTCCGCCGGGAATGAAACTCTTCTAGAAAATGCGCCGCGTTGTCGCCGGGCCGGAAATCGAACGGCTCATTCAATTGCTCTCGAAACTGCCGGGGCTCGGCCCGCGCTCTGCGCGCCGCGCGGCACTCCATCTCCTGCGTAAACGAGAAGAACTGATGGAGCCGCTGACAGCGGCGCTCGGCGACGCGATCGAGAAAATCGTGGTCTGCGATACATGCAACAACATCGACACGCGAAACCCCTGCATGGTTTGCTCCGATCAGACCCGCGATGCTTCGCTTCTGGTCGCTGTCGAGAATGTCGCCGACCTCTGGGCGCTGGAGCGCGCGGGCGTGGTAGCGGGCCGTTATCACGTGATCGGCGGCACGTTGTCCGCGCTCGACGGCATCGGCCCGGACGATTTGAACATCACGACGCTCGTCGACCGCGCGCATCAGCCTGAAGTGAAAGAAGTCGTGCTGGCGCTGAGTGCGACGGTGGACGGTCAGACGACTGCGCATTACATCACGGATCTGTTGCGCGATGCGGATGTAAAGGTGACGAGGCTTGCGCATGGCGTGCCGGTTGGCGGCGAGCTCGATTATCTCGACGAAGGCACGCTCTCGGCCGCGATCCGCCAGCGGACGCTGTTCTAGGATTCTGCCCATGCGCCTCGTTGCCGCTTTCGTTCTCATTCTTTTTTCGCTGACGGCGCAGGCACAGACCATCAAGCTTCCGGGGGCGCTCCTGAAGCAGGCTTTTGAGAAGGCTGAATGCGATATCGAGTTTGACGAGATCAACAAAGAACTCGAATTCGCCGGTCAATTAAGCGGCCGCTTGAAACTTTTGGAAGTCTATTGCTGGCGCGCGGCCTATAATTTCGGAAGTATTTTCTTTGCAGTCGATCCGGCAAATCTCGCGGGCGCGATGCTACTTGAATTTCAGACGCCCGGAGAAGCAGGCGATCTCGTGCGCACTCATCAACTCTCCAATCCGGCCTATGATGAGAAGAAGAAGGTGATCTCGTCGTTTCATAAGGGCCGGGGCGTCGGCGATTGCGGCACCGCCGGAAACTGGCGCTGGAACGGCAAGGAGTTTGTGCTCACGCGCTACTGGCACAAAGACAATTGCGACGGCGAGCCGTTCTTCGACGAGCTTGATCCGCTGAACAAATATCTCGTCTATCCGTCGAAGCAGGCGCCGCAGAAAAAGAAATAATTACTTCTTCTCAGCTTCCAGCGCTGCGAAATGCCCGCGCCGCTGCAGCCACCAGAGCAGCAGAACGCTCGGAATGGCCGAAAGCGACGTGACCACGAAGAACCAGAACCAGCCGGTTGCCTCTGCAACATAGCCGCCGCCGGAGGCGAGCACGGTGCGGCCGATCGCTGCTATCGCGGAAAGCAGCGCGAACTGCGTTGCCGTGTGCGCCCGCGCCCCGCACAGCGCGGAAAGATAGGCCACGAAAATCACGTTCGCTGCATTTGAAGTGAAGTTCTCGACGATGATGGTGATCGTGAGCGCCGAAACATCGGGTCCGACCCATGCGAGCCACGAGAACATGAGGTTCGATAGCATCTGGATGATGGCCGCGATCCAGAGGCAGGTCGTGAGCGGCAGCGCTCGAAACAGCGCGCCGCCCGCAAGTCCGCCGATGACTGCGGCGGCAAACCCGACGCCCTTCACAACGGTGGCATAGGTCGCAAGAC
>JAKFYO010000011.1 GCA_021730825.1 Hyphomicrobiales bacterium | reverse complement strand
CTTATTTTACGTGGCTGCAAGCCGGCCGGCTCAAATGACCACGAAGTGCGGGGATTATGCCGCCCACGCGCTTGGCGTCAAGTTCTGGGAACTTCAAGAGATATATGTGCGATTGTGGACAGCGGGGCCCGCAGGCCCATTGCGACTATTGGCCGACTCAGACTTAGCATGAGCGTGCTAAAGGGAAGTTTCCCAACTTCCATCTTAAGGTGCGCTTTGGCTGCCGCTCAACCAGACCTGCTACATAAGCTTGACGCCGCACTTAATGTCGATGGCGCACATAGTGCGGATTTGGGCGTCAAATCCGGTCTGTTCCCACGACAACGTCTTCTCGCAATGATCAAGCGTGAGATGATCGTTGCGACGGAGCCATTCGACGCCAACCAAATTCAGCCAGCGAGTCTTGATCTGAGAATTGGTGCGCGCGCTTATCGCATCCGGGCAAGTTTCCTCCCTGGTGTTACACGAACAGTGCAGGATCAACTCAAACTGATGAATTCCGAGGCGATTGATCTTGCGTCTGGGGCTGTGCTTGAGAAGAATTGCGTTTATCTTGTTGAGCTGCAGGAACATCTCGATTTGCAGCCAACCATCTTCGGTCTAGCAAATCCCAAGAGCTCAACTGGTCGGCTTGATATCTTCACTCGAGTGATCGCAGACAACAGCGATCGGTTTGATTTTGTACCCGGTGGGTACAACGGGCCTCTGTATGCTGAAATATCGCCGCGCAGTTTCAGTGTGAAAGTCCGGAAGGGGTCGAAGCTAAATCAAATTCGGTTTAGGCGTCGGAATCCAACCCAATCGGAATCGCACGATAGCTTTTATCTTTCGGATAGAGAGTTGCAGGCTAAGCACAAACTTTCTCCACTGGTGGATGAAGGGTTGGTACTACGAGATGGGTTGGTAGTAAGTGTTGCGCTATCGATCACAAACGAGCCGAGAGAAGTAATCGGCTATAAGGCGCTTAAACACACCGATCCAATCGATGTGGACCGAGTGGCTGGCTACGATGTTGATGCCTACTGGGAGCCCGTACATAAAACTGCGGACAACACTCTCATTCTCGATCCAGATAGTTTTTATATTCTCGCATCCAAAGAACGCTTACATGTCCCCCCTAATCTTGCGGCGGAAATGGTCCCGATTGATCCGCGAATGGGCGAGTTTCGTGTGCACTATGCGGGGTTCTTTGACCCGGGCTTTGGTCATTCCGCTGCTGGCGCCGCAGGAGCTCGTGCGGTACTCGAAGTCCGGTCAAGGGAAGTAGCCTTCCTAATCGAACACGGCCAAATGGTGGGTAGGCTTGTGTACGAAGAAATGACAGATTCTGCTGATGCCTTATACGGGCAGCAAGGATCCAACTATCAGGCGCAGGGCTTGAAACTTTCCAAGCACTTCAAGCCGTTACCGCGCTAGGCTTTTTTCTTTCGCCCGCTCTTCATGGTACGGACCTCGGCTCGCAACGCGCGAATTTCCGCGAGCAGCAGCGATTCCTTGTCGCTTAACTCTTCGATCGCTTTGCGCTCCTCGCGATGCTCTTTCATCTCCGCTTCGCGGATTTTATCGGCTTCGCTCTGCATCGCCGTCACGATGATTGCAATGAAGAGGTTCAGCACCGTGAAGGTCGTCGCGAGAATATAGGGAATGAAAAACAGCCACGCATAAGGATGCGTCTGCATCACCTTATTCGCGAGCTCGTTCCAGCCTTCGAGCGTCATTACCGTGAAGAGCGAATAGGCCGAGCGCCCCATGGTGCCGAACGCTTCCGGAACGGCCTCACCGAACAAATTCGTCGCCATCACCGCGAAGCAGTAATAAACAAGCGTGAGCAGGAACGCGATCGCACCGATGCCTGGCATCGACTGAATGAGACCGCCGACCACGCGCCTGAGCGTCGGCACCGCGGAGACGAGACGCAGCACGCGCAGGATGCGAAGCGCGCGCAACACGGATAGCGGTCCCGTCTGCGGCATCAAGGAGAGCGTGATCACGATGAAGTCGAACACGTTCCACGGATCGCGGAAGAAGCCGCGGCCGGTGACGATCAGGCGGATCACGACTTCGACCACGAAAATCCCGAGCAGGATGTGATCGAGCGGATCCAGCCACCAGCCATGACGCGCCATGATGGATTGGCTGGTTTCAAGCCCGAGCACCAGCGCGTTCAGGATAATGAGCCCGGCGAGCACGCGCTCGGTGGTGGGGTGCTCGAGCAGATGACGCGTTTTTTCGAGCGGCGCGCCGCCCCACGTCGCCTTGATCAGACGTTTCTGATTTACGCGCTTTGCCACGGAAATTACCCCCCGCCGTATTATTGCGGCGGCATTAGAGCAGGGAAATATCCGAAGGCAAGCGGCGGGCTATGAGGGCTGGCGGACGTCGGCTATCCTCGTATCCACGCGGGTGTAGCTCAATGGTAGAGCAGTAGCTTCCCAAGCTAACGACGAGGGTTCGATTCCCTTCACCCGCTCCAGTGTCTGACGGAAGCACAATGAACCGGCGGAAATTCGTTGCAGGCGTGCTGAGTACGCCATTCGTATTATCAACGCGCGCTTTCGCGCAAGCGCCGGTCTTCATCGGCGACATGCACACGCATTCGTTCTTTGCCGAAAGCAAATATCATTTTCGCCCGCTGGCGAAGGCAATGGCCTCGGGCAACGCCAGCCTGATTGCGTGGTCGCTGGTCGGCGATCTGCTCTGGTTTGATGTCAAAACCTACAAGGAAAAATCAAAGCCTGCGCCGGGCGAGACATTCGGCTGGTTCCAGCGCGAGCTTAACCGTATCAAGGGCCATATTGCCGAGCAGGGGCTAAGTACGGTTCGAACGTCGAAAGATGTAGATCTGGCGCTACAGGGCAAGCCGCATGTGCTGTTGTCGGTCGAAGGCGCGAGCTTCATCGAAAATGACGCGGGCCGCGTGAAGTCCGCCCATGATGCCGGTATCCGCCAGATACAGCTCGTGCACTACACCAGCAATTCGCTTGGCGACATTCAGACCTCGCCCGGACAGCACAAAGGTTTGAGCGAGGTCGGCAAGCGTGTCGTCACGGAATGTAACCGTCTCGGCGTTCTCGTCGATCTCGCGCATTGCTCGGAAGCGACCACGAAAGACGCGCTCGCTGTTTCAAAGGTGCCGATGGTCTGGTCTCACGGCTCCGTGACGAAAGCGAAATCGCCTGCCACCGAAGGACCCGTATGGCGGCGCCGGCAACTTTCGCTCGATCTCGCAAAAGAAATCGCGAGCAAAGGCGGCGTGGTCGGCTTGTGGGCGCTGGCACCGGATGTCGGCAGGACCGTCGAAGGCTACGCCGGCCGCATGCTCGAACTCGCCGAATGGCTCGGTGAAGATCACGTCGCATTCGGTACCGACATCAACGGTCTCGGGCTTTATGCGACGATGAAAGAGTTCGGGGAGTACAAAGCGATTATCGAACACTGGCGCCGTAAAGGCGTGCCCGAAACCCGCATCGCGAAGCTTGCGATCGGCAATTATGCGCGTGTGCTGAAGGCCGCGATGGACGCACGCACTTAACGCGCGAGCGAACGGCCCGTGGTCTTGTCGAATAGCTGCACGGCGGCGGGGTCGATCGAAAGCCGCAGCTCTTTGTTCTCGTGCACGGTTCCCGAAGCGGGGATTGCGACAATGATCGGCGTCGCGCCGAAATTGCCGTGCAGGAGCCGCGTGGCACCCAGTTCCTCGACCAGCTCGGGCGTAAACGAAATGCCGCCGCTGCCCGCCGCGTGAATGTCTTCGGGGCGGATACCGACTTCCACTTCGCCGGACGCGGAAAAGCGCTTCGCATCGAAGGGCAGCTTGCCGCCGGGCGTTTCCACGACGCCTGCTTCCGCGACCCTGCCGGGCATCAGGTTCATCGCGGGCGAGCCGATAAAAGAGGCGACGAAGCGGCTTGCGGGGTGTTTGTAAACTTCGCCCGGCGCGCCGATCTGCTCGATCCGGCCCGAATTCATCACGACGACCTGATCCGCGAGCGTCATCGCTTCCACTTGATCGTGCGTGACGAAGATCGACGTCGCGTTGAGGCGATTGTGCAGGCGCT
>JAKFYO010000022.1 GCA_021730825.1 Hyphomicrobiales bacterium | reverse complement strand
GGCCATACTCGCGGAATGGTGCGGGTTGCGGAACGGGCGCTTGTTCGTGAGCGCGCCGCCTTCGATTGCGCCCGCAACCGACTGGATCATCGAAACCTCTAGGAGCTCCGATGGCGCAAGCGGCGGCAGGATCGTCGGCAGTCGCGCGGCGAGCATCGATTTGCCGGAGCCCGGTGGCCCGGCCATCAGCAAGTTATGCCCGCCAGCGGCCGCGATCTCGAGCGCGCGCTTGGCGCTCTCCTGACCCTTGATGTCTTTGAGGTCGAGCGGGTTCTCGGAAAACTCGCGGATCTTCGGCGACGGCCGCTGCAAAATTTGCGTGCCGCGCAGGTGATTGACGAGTTGCAGGAGCGAGCGCGGCGCCACGATGTTCATGTCGGGTGAAGCCCATGCCGCTTCCGCACCGCATGCCGACGGACAGATCAAGCCCTGCTCGCGGGTGTTTGCGGCAACCGCCGCCGGCAACACGCCTGAGACCGGCGCCAGCGAACCGTCTAACCCGAGTTCGCCGACCACCATGAAGCCTTCCGAAGCGTCTGATGGAATCGCGCCGATCGCGGCCATTAGGCCGAGCGCGATCGGAAGATCGTAGTGACTGCCTTCCTTCGGGAGATCCGCGGGCGCGAGATTGATGGTGATGCGTTTTGCTGGCAGCGCGAGACCCGACGCGATCAAGGCGGCGCGAACGCGCTCGCGCGCTTCGGAAACGGCTTTGTCGGGAAGGCCGACGATATTGAAGGCAGGCAAACCGGGCGCGACCTGCACCTGCACGTCGATCGCGCGCGCTTCCACACCTTCGAATGCAACGGTTGAAACGTGCTGCACCATTTTTGGGTGCGCCTCCCCGGTATCGGAGGAGGCTAGCGGAACAACGTTCACATCGTCAAGAACAATACGTGAACAAAATAGCTACGTTATTTCAAGAGTGTACGGAGGTTTGGCAACCCTTTGACAGCGCTCGGCGCGCCGCCGGATTTCATGATGCCGCTCGCGCGCACCGCGGGCGATCCGTTCGAGGAGACGATGCACTGGCAGAAAAGAAAGTTACGGGTCGAGCGCAGCAAATCCGTGCGGCCCTCGACCCAGGCGCCGAGCGCCGCGGGCGAAAGAAAATCGGCGGTCATGGAGACCGTCGGCATGAAGCCGAACTCCTCTTCCGAGTCGAATCGCGCGCCGAGACCGAGCTGCATGTCGGCAAACGTCATTAGCATCCCGCCGTGGCAGATGCCGCCGACGTTGCAGTGGCGCTGCTCGACGCGAAAGCCGAGCACGAGTTTATTGTGCTCGCGCTTGCCCCAGAGCGGACCGGTAAGGCTCAGGAAATGTTCGCCGCCGGAAAACGGAAGTTCGATGAATCCCGCGGGCACGGCGTTGGCTTGCACGTTCATTTTCTTTTCTTCTCGATTGCGTCCCAAACCATGGCCGCGACATCCGGCCCGCCGAGATTTTTGATCGCGCGGATGCCGGTAGGCGAAGTCACGTTGATCTCGGTCAACCAGCCGCCAATCACATCGATGCCGGTGAACAAGAGCCCGCGTTTTTTCAGTTCAGGCCCGAGCCGGTCGCAGATTTCGCGCTCGCGCGACGACAAATCGGTTTTCTTCGGCGAGCCGCCACGCACCATGTTGGAACGAAGATCGCCTTCGGCGGGAACGCGGTTCACCGCGCCCGCGAATTCGCCATCGACAAGGATAATGCGCTTGTCGCCGTCTTTCACTTCGGGAAGGAATTTCTGCACCACCCACGCCTCGCGGAAGATTCCGGCGAACATGTCGTAGAGCGAACCGAAATTGAGATCGTCCGGTGAAATACGGAAAACGCTTTCGCCGCCTTTCCCGTAGAGCGGCTTCATCACGATGTCTTTGTGCTTGGCGCGAAACGCCTTGATCTCTTCGAGATCGCGCGTGATCAAAGTAGGCGGCATCAGGTCCGCGTACTCCATCACGAACATTTTCTCGGGCGCATTGCGCACCGAGCGCGGGTTGTTCACGACCAGCGTATCCGGCAGCTTCTCGAGCAGATGCGTGGTGGTGATGTAATTCATGTCGAACGGTGGGTCTTGCCGGAGCAGGATAACGTCGAGCGAGGCGAGGTCGGTGCGCTTGGCGTCGCCGAGCGTGAAGTGATCGCCCGCCTTGTCGCGCACGTTCAGCGCCTGCACGCTTGCGAACACCTTGCCTTCGGCAAGCGCGAGCTTGTCGGGCGTATAATAAGAGAGCGCGTGGCCGCGTTTTTCGGCTTCCAACAACAGCGCAAAAGTGGAATCGCCCGCGATCTTGATCCGCTCGATCGGATCCATCTGGACGGCGACTTTCAGTGCCAAGCCTAGCCTCCGCAATCAGTATTCGGCGTCGAACGCCGCCTCGATATGACGCGGAAGCCGCTTCGGCGCAATCAGCACCGCGTCGAAACGTAAATCATGGCTCATATGCTCGGGATGCGTTGCAAGCCACGCCTCGGCGGCTGCTGTAATGCGCTTCCGCTGGCGCGGCAGCACGGATTCCGCCGCCGCATCGAGATTGGCCCGCGCCTTCACTTCCACGAAAACAATAAGCTTTCCTCGCTTCACCACAAGATCGATTTCGCCGGCCGGGCTTTTCCAGCGCTTCGCGATCGTACGGTAGCCTTTTGCCGCGAGATAAAGCGAAGCGCGGCCCTCTGCCGAGATCCCGCGCAGAAATGCGTCTTTGCGTTTCGGGTCCGCATTCCGCTTCGCGGTTTCCTTGGCGCTCAATTTTTCTTCTCCGCCAAAGCGAGCGCGCGCGCATAAATCTCTTTTCGCGGAAGACCCGTCTCGGCGGCAATCGCAGCCGAAGCATCTTTCAGCGAAAGCTTCTTCATTGCGGCCTGAATTTTTTTATCGATGTCGGCGGTATCGAGCGGCGCTTCTTCACCGGGAGGCGACACGACAATGACGATCTCGCCTTTCGGCGCGCCCGCTTCTTCGTAATGGGCGGCAAGTTCTGCGAGCGAACCGCGCCGGATTTCTTCGAAAGCCTTTGTGAGTTCGCGGCAGACGGCAGCATTACGCGCGCCAAGCGTCGAAGACATATCGGCGAGCGAGTCCGAAAGCCGGGGCCCGCTCTCATAGAAAATGAGCGTCGCAGGAATTTCGCGAATTTCCGCGAGCCGCGATTTTCGCGCGCCGCTTTTCGGCGGCAGAAATCCTTCGAAGAAAAAACGGTCCGATGGCAGGCCCGCCGCAACGAGTGCCGCAAGTGCCGCCGATGCACCCGGTACCGGAAACACGCGATG
Source organism: Hyphomicrobiales bacterium (assembly GCA_021730825.1). Taxonomy (GTDB): domain Bacteria; phylum Pseudomonadota; class Alphaproteobacteria; order Rhizobiales; family Xanthobacteraceae. The sequence goes on along the minus strand of JAKFYO010000022.1, from coordinate 822 downwards.
GCCGGCCTCGACCGCAGCCTCGACCAGTTTGAATCCGGGATCGGAGACAAGCGGCGTGCCCGCATCGGAGACAAGCGCGACAGACGAGCCTTTACTCAGTTCCTCGATCACGCGCGGGCGAACGCTTGCCGCGTTGTGATCGTGATAGGCGATGAGCTTCGGCGTGAGATTGTGCCGCTCAAGAAGTTTACGCGTGACCCGCGTGTCTTCGCACAGCACGAGATCGGTGCTGCCTAAAACTTCCAGCGCGCGTAGCGTGATGTCACGCAGGTTTCCTATCGGTGTCGCGACGATATATAGCCCCGGCGCAAGTTTGCCCGACGGCGCCGGACCTCCGCGTCTCACTTCCGCCGCTTTAGAACTGCGTCTGTCGTCCATCGCGCTATGGTGCATGATTTCTTAAGCGGCTTCGCGGAGAATCCCCGAAGACCTGCCCAGCAAAGGCGAAAAGCTTAAGTTTTTCAAGGCGGAAGCCGGTTTTTGACAGCGGCGCGACGGCCCCCCAAAGTCGCAGCAGGGCGGACGTAAAGGTAAGTATAAGCGTGCGGAAACGAACCACCCAAAACGGCAACGACGGCAAGGCGCTCCTCTGGACGCGCCGGAGCGTGCTCATTCTGCCGGCCGGACTTTCGCTCGCGGCCTGTTCTTCGACGATGTCGAGCCTGACCGGTGGCAACGACCAGCCGCCGGCAGCAGGACCCAATCCGAATAATCAGATCGAGACGCAGCCGCTGCAGAATATCGGCGGCGGAAATGTTCGCGTCGGTTTGATTCTCTCTTTAAGTGGCGCGGGCAATGCAGGCGTTGCCGCGCAGTCGATGC
>JAKFYO010000125.1 GCA_021730825.1 Hyphomicrobiales bacterium | reverse complement strand
GCCCGAGGCCACGATCATCGTGATCGAACACGCGGAACGCTTCGGGCTAGCGCAACTCCATCAGCTACGCGGGCGCGTGGGGCGCGGCAGCGGGAAATCGACGTGTCTCCTGCTCTATCGTGCGCCGCTTGGCGCGACGGCGAAGCGCCGCATCGAAACCATGCGCGAAACGGAAGACGGCTTCCGGATTGCCGAAGAAGATCTCGCGCTTCGCGGCGAAGGCGAAATTCTCGGCACGCGCCAGAGCGGTATGCCCGGTTTCAAGATGGCCGATGCGAGCGTGCACCGCGACCTTCTGGAAACCGCGCGGCGCGACGCAGCGCTGATCGTCGCGAACGACCCCGCTCTAAAATCCGAACGCGGACTGGCGCTGAGAGTTCTGCTGCATTTGTTCGAGCGCGAGGATGCGGTCCGCCTGCTCGATGCAGGCTAGTCGCCGGCGTAGCGATTGGGTCCGTAATAGTTATTTTTGGGATCGCCCGGCAGGATCATCCACACCAGCAAGAGCAGGATGGCGCCAAAGCTGACGATTGCCGGAACGCCGATCAGGATCAGTGTTGCAACCGATGGCTGTTCGTGCGGGCTCATCACCAACGCGAAGATCGTGACCACGCTTGCAATGATCGCAAATCCGATCGGGATCAGGAGCCACCAGCCGGAGCGGCCGGTGTCATGCAGCCGTCGCACGGTCACCGACAGGCCCGGCAGTAACGAAGCCAGGCTGAATACGAGATAGAACGGCCCCGTCTCCCAGCCACGAAAAATCAGGAAGTCGAGGCCGATGGCGATCAGGAGCACGATGGTCGCAAACAGCGCCCACCACCAATATTCGGCGCGGGCTGCCCGGTCCCGAAAATTCGCATAGTTGAAGAAACACTCGCCGATCGCCTCGCCGAAGCTCATGGATCATTCCTGCTGTCGCGTGATTGCCCAAGATTAGCTTAGCGGATGAAAAAGGAAAGTATTGGCGAGCGCTTCTCCATCAAATTCATGGCATCGCCCGATACTTGATCCTGGCGCGGCGTGATGCCTACATCCACCGCCAGCGGCCTTTCGTGCCGCTGGCCGGGGCGTACCGTGATCGCATTGTCATCTGAGAAGCCGCCGACGTTCTGGCTACATGCCCTTCTGGTAAGCGTTCCGCTTGCCTTGCTGACGCCCGCGATTGCGCGCCTCGAAACTCCGCTGCCTGACGGCAAATACCGAGGCGCTCGTGGCTACAATTATGTCAGCGAGAGTTGCCCCCATCGCGTGGAGATCGCGGAAGTTCGCGTCGCAAGCGGCGTCATTTCGTTCGAAAGTGGTGACGCGAGCTGGACCGGCTTCATCAATGAAAGCACCGGCGTGATCCGCATCGAAGCCCCCGGCATCACGCCGCGCCCTACTTCGGCGTTGCATATCCGCGGCCACTACACGAAGGCGCAACTCTTCAGCGCGATCTGCGGAAGCGGATATTTTCGGATCGTTCGTTGAGCGTTATTCGACGGTGACGGATTTCGCCAGATTGCGCGGCTGATCCACGTCGGTCCCGCGCAGCACGGCGACGTGATAAGCGAGCAGTTGCACCGGGATCGAAAACACCAGCGGCGTCACGGTCGCAGGCATGTCCGGCAAGGTCAGCACGGCTTCCGCCTTTACGCCGGCTGCCGCCGCACCCTTGCGATCGGTAACCAGAATAATACGGCCGCCTCGTGCGAGCACTTCCTGCATGTTCGACGCAGTCTTCTCGAACACGAAGTCATGCGGCGCGATCACGACGACCGGCATCTGTTCGTCGATCAGCGCAATCGGGCCGTGCTTCAATTCGCCGGCGGCATAGCCTTCGGCGTGAATGTAGGAGATTTCCTTAAGCTTCAGCGCGCCTTCGAGCGCGAGCGGATAATTCGTGCCGCGGCCGAGATAAAGCACATCGTTCGCATCGACGATCTGCTTTGCGAGCCGCTCGATGTCGTGCTCGAGTTTGAGCGCTTCGGCCATGTGGCGCGGTACTTCAATCAGCGCATGCACGAGCTTCCGCTCGTCCTCGCGCGAAAGATGACCGCGCGCTTTGCCGGCGCCGATTGCGAGCACGGCAAGGGCCGCGAGTTGGCAGGTGAAGGCCTTGGTCGAGGCAACCCCGATCTCGGGACCCGCGAGCGTCGGCATGATCGCGCCGCTCTCGCGCGCAATCGTGGACGTCGGCACGTTCACGATCGAAAGCGTGTGCTGGCCGTGTTCCTTGGCATAGCGTAGCGAAGCCAGCGTGTCCGCGGTCTCGCCGGATTGCGACACGAAGATCGCAAGGCCGTTCTTTGCGAGCGGCGCGTCGCGATAGCGAAACTCTGAAGCGATATCGACATCTACCGTGATCCGCGCGAAGCGCTCGAACCAGTATTTCGCGACGAGACCCGCATAGAACGCAGTGCCGCAGGCCGAAATCGTAATTCTGTCGACGCTCTTGAAATCGAACGTAAGATTCGGGAGGCGGACTTCCTCGCGCGACATGTCGATGTAATGCGAGAGCGTATGGCCGACGACTTCCGGCTGCTCGTGGATTTCCTTCGCCATGAAGTGGCGATGATTTCCTTTGTCGACGATGAATGAGCCAGCGGCGACTTTCTGCACGGTGCGCTCGACGCGCTTGCCCTGCTCGTCGAAGATTTCGACGCCCTTGCGCGTGAGAACCGCGAAGTCGCCTTCCTCGAGATAGGCAATGGTGTCGGTCATCGGCGCGAGTGCGATGGCATCAGAGCCGAGATACATCTCTCCAGTGCCGTAGCCAATCGCGAGCGGGCTGCCCTTGCGGGCGCCGATCATCAGATCGTTCTCGCCGTTGAAGATGAAGCCGAGCGCGAACGCGCCGCGAAGTTTGGGGAGCGACTCTTTCACGGCCTCGATCGGGCTCTTGCCCTTGCTCATCGCAATCGTCACGAGATGGGCCACGACCTCGGTATCGGTTTCGGTCAAGAATTTTGCGCCGCTTTTCTCGAGTTCTTCGCGCAACTCGCGGAAATTTTCGATGATGCCGTTGTGGACGACGGCGAGCTTTTCGGTCGCGTGCGGATGCGCGTTGGTTTCGTTCGGCGCGCCGTGCGTTGCCCAGCGCGTATGACCGATGCCGATGGTGCCTTTCAGTGGTTCGCGATGCAGGCGGGTCTCGAGTTCGCGCAGCTTGCCTTCGGCGCGGCGGCGCGTAAGCGCTCCGCCCTCAAGCGTCGCAACGCCCGCGGAGTCGTAGCCGCGATATTCGAGCAGCTTCAACGCTTCGACGAGCTGCGGCGCGACCGCCGATTTGCCGAGAATACCTACAATGCCGCACATGCGACTGGCCGACCCTCTCCAATGTCCCGTGAATCTACCCTGAAACCGTTTAAGAGCGGTTCCCGGATAGAGCGAAATCAAAATCCATTACCGTGGATTTCGACGCTTCGTTAATCCTATTTCGCGGCTTTTCCGCGCCGTTTTCGCGAGGAGGAAGCCCAGCCCTCCTTAACGGCCTGTTTGCCGCGTCCGACCGCGAGTGCGTCGGCAGGCACATCGTCGGTAATCACCGAGCCGGAGCCAACATAGGCGCCTGCGCCGATTTTCACGGGCGCCACAAGCGCCGAATTCGAGCCGATGAAAGCGCCCTCACCGATCTCGGTTTTGCTCTTCTCGAAACCATCGTAGTTGCACGTGATCGTGCCCGCGCCGATATTCGCTTTCGCGCCGACGGAAGCGTCACCGATATAGGAAAGGTGGTTTGCTTTCGCACCTTCGGCGAACGTTGCCGCCTTCACTTCCACGAAATTGCCGATCTTGGTTTTTGCCCCTAACTTCGTGCCGGGACGAAGCCGCGCGAACGGACCGACCGACGCGCTCTCGCCGACTTCCGCACCTTCAAGATGTGAGAAGGCTTTGATCGTCGCGCCATCTTTTACGACGACGCCTGGACCGAACACGACATTCGGCTCGATCGTGACATCTTTGCCGAGCTTGGTGTCGGCGCTGAAAAAGACGGTTTCAGGGGCGACGAGCGTCACGCCGGATTCCAGTGCGGCGTTCCGCAAGCGCTTCTGCAACTCCGCTTCCGCTTGCGCTAACTGCGCGCGATCGTTGATTCCCATGACTT
>JAKFYO010000075.1 GCA_021730825.1 Hyphomicrobiales bacterium | reverse complement strand
CCAGCTCGCAAGACCGTCGGCCACGATGCGCTGCGTCAGCCCGTCGAGTTCGGCCCGCGCGGCGCTCAGGGATTTCTCAAGATCGTTTCGCGCTTCGCCAAGCGTACGTCCGCGAATATGCGCGTTCAGAAAGTTGGTCGCCTCGACCAGCGCGGAATTTGCGACATCCTTCGGAATGTTCAGAAGACGGTTCTCGACCTGCCCGTCTTCGGAGACAAGGACTGCAAGCGCGCGGGCCGGGTCTAAGCGCACGAATTCGATCTGCTTCAGGCGCGGATTGGTCTTCACCGCGGTGACGACGCCCGCACCGCGCGAAAGGCCCGAAAGCAGAGCGGATGCTTCGCCCAGCAGCGACTCGATATTGCTGCCACGGGTCGCGCTCACCTGCGCGTCGATATTCCTGCGCTCGGTTTCCGGGAGGTCGCCGATCTCCATCAGCGCATCGACGAAGAAGCGAAGCCCCTGCTGCGTCGGCAGACGGCCTGCGCTGGTGTGCGGTGAATAGATGAGTCCGGCGGCTTCCAGATCGGCCATGACGTTTCGTACCGAGGCCGGCGAAAGCGTCATCGGAATAATGCGCGACAGATTACGCGAGCCCACCGGCTCACCGGTCGCAAGATAGGATTCCACGATCTGCCGGAAAATTTCGCGCGAGCGCTCGTCGAGTTCGCGCAAGCTCTGGCCCGGCGGTCGTAGCGGAATTTCGGCGGACAAAACGCGTGCTCCTGTCGGTCCCGAAGCCCTGATGGATGCATCATATCTGGTGTTTTCGCGGGGATCGAGCAAGGGCGGGTTGCCGGGCGACACCGCCTCCCCTTACAAGACCGGCAAAGCACACGAAGGAGCGATGATGGCGCGGCCGAGCGGAAGAGCGAATGACCAGATGCGGGCGGTTTCCTTTGAGCGCGGCTACTCGCGCCATGCCGAGGGTTCCTGCCTCGTCCGCTTCGGCGACACGCATGTCCTTGTCACGGCTTCGCTCGAAGAGCGGCTTCCGCCATGGCTGAAGGGTCAGGGGCGCGGCTGGGTCACTGCCGAATATGGAATGCTCCCGCGCGCGACCCACGATCGCACGCGACGCGAAGCGGCGAGCGGCAAGCAATCGGGACGCACGCTCGAAATTCAACGGCTGATCGGGCGCTCGCTTCGCACCGTCGTTGATCTTGTTGCGCTCGGCGAGCGGCAGATCACGCTCGACTGCGATGTGATCCAGGCTGACGGCGGCACGCGCACCGCCGCGATCACCGGGGCATGGGTCGCACTCCACGATTGCCTCGCATGGATGAAAAAGCGCGCGATGATTTCAAAGCCGGTCTTGACCGATCATGTCGCGGCAATTTCATGCGGCATCGTCGAAGGTATGCCGGTGCTGGACCTGAACTACGACGAAGACTCCAACGCCGAGACCGACATGAACCTCGTCATGACGGGCGCGGGCGGCATTATCGAAATTCAGGGCACCGCCGAGAAGAAGCCTTTCACCAACGACGAAATGATGGCGCTGATCGGACTTGCACGCGACGGAATTGCGAAGCTCGTCGACATGCAGAAGATGACGGTCGCTTAAAGATAATGGCGCGAAAACTCTCCGGCAGAGTCGTGCTTGCGACCCATAATTTGGGCAAGCTTAAAGAAATGCGCGAACTGCTTGGCCCCCATGGCGTCGAAGTGATTTCCGCAGGCGAACTCGGGCTACCCGAGCCGGAAGAAAACGGCACCACGTTCGAGGCGAACGCAAAGATAAAAGCCGAAGCGGCGGCGAAAGCGGCGAACCTTCCTGCATTCGCCGATGACTCCGGCTTAACGGTGGAGGCGCTGAACGGCGCGCCGGGAATTTTTTCCGCGCGCTGGGCCGGTTCCTCGAAAAATTTCTCGCAGGCCATGCGCATCGTCGAAGAAAAGCTGCATGAGGCAAATGCGACAACGCCTTCGCAACGCAAAGCCGCCTTTATTTCCGCGCTCTGTGTGGCCTGGCCCGATGGCGAAACGGTTACTTTTGAGGGCCGCGTTGACGGCACGCTGGTGTGGCCGCCGCGCGGGACCGCGGGCTTCGGATACGATCCGATGTTTCTACCCGACGGAAAAACAAAAACTTTCGGCGAGATGACAGCCGAAGAAAAACACGGCCTGCCGCCGCATGGCGAAGGTCTGTCGCATCGCGCGCGCGCCTTCCTGAAACTCGCGGAGGCGTGCCTTGGTTGAAGCCTTCGGCGTTTACGTGCATTGGCCGTTCTGTCTTGCGAAGTGTCCCTATTGCGATTTCAACTCGCATGTCCGGCACGAGAAGCCGGACGAAGCGCGTTATGCGCGCGCGATTGCAACCGAGCTTGGCTATCTGAAGCCGCGCACGGATGCGCGCGAAGTCACCAGCATCTTCTTCGGCGGCGGCACGCCATCGTTGATGCAGCCTTCGACAGTGCAGAGCGTGCTCGATGCAATCGCTGGTCACTGGACGATTTCGAAGGACGCCGAGATCACGCTGGAAGCCAATCCCACGAGCGTCGAGGCGGAGCGCTTCCGCGGCTACCGCGCGGCAGGCGTGAACCGCGTCTCGCTCGGCGTGCAGGCGCTCGACGATATTTCGCTCAAAAACCTCGGGCGTATGCACAGCGCGAAAGAAGCGCTCGCGGCGGTCGAAGTGGCGCGCGAGAATTTCCCGCGCATTTCGTTCGATCTCATTTACGCGCGGCCCGATCAGTCGCCGCAGGCATGGCGCGAAGAACTGACAAAGGCGCTCACCTTTGCGCCGGAGCATCTTTCGCTTTATCAGCTCACCATTGAGCCTGACACAACCTTCGAAAAGCTGCATCGCGCGGGAAAACTAATTACGCCCGACGAAGACACGTCGCGCGCATTATGGGATGTCACGCAAGAGCTTTGCGATGCGCGCAGCATGCCGGCTTATGAAATTTCCAACCACGCGAAAGCGGGCGCGGAGTCGCGGCACAATCTCGTCTATTGGCGCTATCAGGAATATGCCGGTGTTGGTCCCGGCGCCCATGGCAGGATCGGCGCCGACGGCGCGCGTATCGCTACCTCCACCGAAAAGCATCCCGAGCGCTGGCTCGCGCGTGTCGAGCAAGACAGTCACGGCTTGATCGAGCAAGAAAAACTTTCACAACTCGAACAGGCCGACGAAATGCTGGTGATGGGCTTGCGGCTTGCCGAGGGCATCGATGTCGCGCGCTTTGAACGGCTCAGCGGCGTTTCGCTGGATCCTGCGCGCGTGTCGTTTCTCGAAAGCGAAGGACTGGTCGAGCGCGGCGAAAATTCGCGGTTACGCGTGACGCCCTCGGGCTTCCCGTTGCTCGATGCGATTGTCGCTGATTTAGCTGCTTAGAGCTGTTTTTTTGCGCGTGACCAGATCCGAAAACCGGTGCCCACTTTTCGGGGTCACGCGCTTTAGTTCTGCGCGGCCGGTGCCGGAACGTTGAAGTTATTCGGCGCCTGCTGGATCGCGCGCGATGTACCGCCGCGGATTTCCATGATCGAAAGCGAACGCTCGCAGGTGCCGTCGTTCCTAAAGCGGAACACGCCATCGACGCCGGCAAACCCTGAGCGGCTGGTCAGTACTTCTTCCGTAAAGCGGTTCGGCCCTTGCGTCTTCACGAGTTGCGCCACGAGAGAAACCGCATCGTAAGCTAGGCTTGCAGTACGCGCGGGTGGCGCCCCGTAGCGCGCGGAATAGCGCTGCGCGAAACCGCGGAAGCCGCCTTCGTCCGGGGCGGCAAACCAAGCGCCGTCGAGATCCCTGATCGCAAATACGTTCTGGTCGTCCCAAAGTCCGGCGCCGGCAAACTGCATCCGTTTCGGCGTGACGCCGACGGAGTTCAGCGCCTGCAACATGCGTTGCGTCGCTTCGGCGCCGTCCGCGATAATGATCGTATCGGTCACGCGATATGCCGCTTGTGCACGGCGCACGGCGGAAAGCGGATCGGCCTGGCCGGAGCCATAACGCTCGACCGCATTGACCTTCGCGCCGCGTGAAGACGCGAACTGCTTGATCGCAGCCTCCACGACATTTCCGTAGGCGTTATCCGGAACGAAGCCCGTGATCGACTTCTTGCCGCGCGCAACGGCGAAAGTGATTACG
>JAKFYO010000094.1 GCA_021730825.1 Hyphomicrobiales bacterium | reverse complement strand
GCTCTCGCCGTCGATACCGCTCGGCAGATCGGCGGCGACCACCGGGACATTCGACGCGTTGAACGCTTCGACTGCGCGTTTGGCTTCTCCGGTTACATTTCGCGACAGCCCGGCACCGAACAGCGCATCGATGATGAGGTCGCAGTTCGACAGCGCGTTCGCATTAAACGGCACGACCTGTCCGCTCCAACGCGACGCGGCAATCGCCGCATCGCCCGCAATCTTGTCCCGAGAACCGAGCAGCAAAAGCCGAACGTCGAAGCCTTGTTCGTGCAACACGCGCGCCGCGACAAACCCGTCGCCGCCGTTGTTGCCGGGCCCGCAGACGATCGCGATACGCTGTCCGCTCTTCGCTTCCTCGGCCGCGACCCGCGCAACCGCGGCACCCGCCCGCTCCATCAATTCGATGCCGGGCGTACCGGCGGTAATCGTCCGCCGATCCGCCTCCGACATCTCGCGCGGGGTCAGGATTTCAGTCATGCTGGAGCCATATCATGCTGGCTGCGCCACCAAGCCTCTGGCGGCGTTTGCGGGCACTGCCTAAACTGCGCGCTCTGCACAAGGAACGGGCGCAAACATCGTGCCTTCCGATTGTGCATTTTGACTAATTGTTAGGCGGAAACATCGACAGGGAAAACCGCCTCCAGCGCAGGCTGCCAATTTTGTCTGCAAAATCAACGTGTCGGCTTATGCCGGAGGCTGGCACGGACCCTGCTAATGCGACCCCGGCTCGAAAGTGCGCGCTACTCGCGCGACGATGCCTTTGGGAGAGGAAGATAAGCAATGAAGAAGGTCGAAGCCATCATCAAGCCGTTCAAGCTCGATGAGGTGAAAGAAGCGCTGCAGGAAGTTGGCCTCCAGGGCATCACCGTCACCGAAGCCAAGGGTTTTGGCCGCCAGAAAGGTCACACCGAGCTCTACCGGGGCGCGGAATATGTGGTCGACTTTCTCCCGAAGGTGAAAATCGAAATCGTGCTGACCGACCCGATGGTCGAAAAAGCCATCGACGCCATCCGCAAGGCGGCGCAAACTGGCCGCATCGGCGACGGCAAGATTTTCGTGTCCAACATCGAGGAAGCGATCCGCATTCGAACCGGCGAGTCCGGCGACGACGCCGTCTAATCGTCCAACATAATCAAAAAACATTCCCGGGCCCGGGAATACATTCACGAGGGGAACTACCGCAATGACGACCGCTAAAGATGTCCTGAAGCTGATCAAGGATCAGGACGTAAAATATGTCGATCTCCGCTTCACCGATCCGCGCGGCAAGTGGCAGCACGTCACCTTCGACATCGGCATGATCGACGAAGAGATTTTCGCCGAAGGCACGATGTTCGACGGCTCCTCGATCGCCGGCTGGAAGGCGATCAACGAATCCGACATGTGCCTGATGCCGGATCCGTCCACGGCCTGCATCGATCCGTTCTTCGCGGAGACCACGCTCTCCATCGTCTGCGACGTGCTCGAGCCTACCACCGGCGAGCCGTATAATCGCGACCCGCGCGGCATCGCGAAGAAGGCGGAAGCCTTCGTGAAATCTTCCGGCGTCGGCGACAACGTCTATTTCGGTCCCGAAGCCGAGTTCTTCGTGTTCGACGACGTGAAATATTCGGCCGATCCCTACAGCACCGGCTTCAAGCTCGACTCGATCGAACTGCCGATCAACTCCGGCACCGATTACGAGTCTGGCAACCTCGGCCACCGCATCCGCACCAAGGGCGGCTACTTCCCGGTGCCGCCGCAGGATAGTGCGCAGGACATGCGCTCCGAAATGCTCGGCGCAATGGCCCGCATGGGCGCAAAGGTCGAAAAGCATCACCACGAAGTGGCGTCGGCGCAGCACGAGCTCGGCCTGAAGTTCGGCACGCTCACCACGATGGCCGACCACATGCAGATTTATAAGTACTGCATCCATCAGGTCGCCAACATGTACGGCAAGACCGCGACCTTCATGCCGAAGCCGATCTACGGCGACAACGGCTCGGGCATGCACTGCCACCAGTCGATCTGGAAAGGCTCGACGCCGACTTTCGCCGGCGACAAATACGCCGGTCTTTCGGACACCTGTCTCTCCTACATCGCAGGCATAATCAAGCACGCGAAAGCGCTGAACGCTTTCACCAACCCTTCCACGAACTCCTACAAGCGTCTGGTGCCGGGCTACGAAGCGCCGGTGTTGCTCGCCTACTCCGCGCGCAACCGCTCGGCATCGTGCCGCATTCCGTTCTCGTCGAACCCGAAGGCGAAGCGCGTCGAAGTACGCTTCCCCGACCCGATGGCGAACCCGTATCTCGCCTTCGCTGCCATGCTGATGGCCGGTCTCGACGGCATCAAGAACAAGATGGATCCGGGCGCCGCGATGGACAAGGATCTCTACGATCTGCCGCCGAAGGAATTGAAGAAGATTCCGACCGTGTGCGGTTCGCTCCGCGAGGCGCTCGACAACCTCAAGAAGGACAACGAGTTCCTGAAGGCCGGCGGCGTGTTCGACGACGACTTCATCGAAAGCTACATCGCACTCAAGATGCAGGACGTGGAGCGCTACGAAATGACTCCGCATCCGGTCGAGTTCGAGATGTATTACTCGTACTAAGCATGACCCCGAAAAGTGGGAACCGGTTTTCGGACCGGGTCATGCTCAGATAAATTTTCTTCCCGAGATCGCGCGTTCGGGGGATCGCGCGGTCCAACTTCTAAGGGCGCTTCGAAAGGAGCGCCCTTTTTTGTTTTTCGTAAGATTGCGATTGCGTTGCAACGACACCCCCGTAAAATTGCGCGGGGGTTGCATGCGTAGCGTTTCGTATCTTGCTGTTCTGTGCGCCTTTACTTTCTGTTCCAGCGAAGTTCTTGCGCAGGCAATCTTTCTCCCAGAGATCAGCGTGCTCGCGGGCTCAGGCGATCGCACCAATCCTCCGAACGCCGCAAGCGAAATCACCATCACGCCTGAGCAGATCAACGCGCAGCCGATCATGCGGCCGGGAGAAGCGCTCGAGCAGGTGCCGGGCCTCATCGTCACGCAGCATTCCGGCGAAGGCAAAGCGAACCAGTATTTCCTCCGGGGCTTCAATCTCGATCACGGCACCGACGTCGCAATCTTCATCGACGGCATGCCCGCGAACATGCGCACACACGGCCACGGCCAGGGCTATGCCGACATCAACTTTTTGATCCCCGAACTCATCCTGTCGATGCGCGTGCGCAAAGGCCCTTACTTCGCAGATGAAGGCGACTTCGCTTCCGCGGGCGCGGTTCACATCGACTACATCGACAAACCCGCGCGCAATCTTGCCCAGGTGACGGTCGGCAGCTTCGGCTACAGGCGCGGGCTTTTTATCGGTTCGCATAAAGTGGGCGACGGCACCCTGCTCGCAGCACTCGAAGCGACGGGTTACGACGGCCCTTGGGCAAATCCCGACCGCCAGCAGAAATTCAACGGCGTGCTTCGTTACAGCCAGGGCACCGCGCTCGACGGCTTCTCGATCACGGCTATGGCATTCGACAACAAATGGAATTCGACCGATCAGGTCGCGGAGCGCGCGATAACACAAGGCCTGATTGGCCGCTTCGGCACGCTCGACCCTACCGACGGCGGCAAAACGAGCCGCTACAGTCTATCCGGCCGCTGGAGCGTATCCACCGACAACACAGTCACGCAGATCAATGGCTATTTGATCCGCTCGCAGATGGTGCTGTTCAACAACTTCACCTACTTCCTCGACGATCCGGTGAACGGCGACCAGTTCAGCCAGCAGGACAAACGCATTTTAGGCGGCATCAACGCCTCGCACACGATCAAGAGCAGTTTATGGGCTCTGCCGGTCGAAACCACGTTCGGCGTGCAGACACGCTACGACGATATTCAACTAGGCCTGTTTCGCACCGCGCAGCGGCAGATTTTCTCGGCGGTTCGCACCGACGAAGTGCAGGAAGCAAGCGCGGGCTTGTATGTGCAGCAGACCGTGCGCTGGACCAACTGGATGCGCACCATCACCGGCCTTCGCTACGACCGCTATAGCGGCAAGGTGGAAAGCGATTTTGCGCCTAACTCCGGTAAAGCAAACGACGGCATTTTGAGCCCAAAGGCCGGGATCGTGTTCGGACCCTTCAAC
>JAKFYO010000362.1 GCA_021730825.1 Hyphomicrobiales bacterium | reverse complement strand
CGCGAGCATGGTGTCGCGGCCGACTTTCGTAGCTTCCATCACAAGCGCGCCGCTTTGATTGACGGTGCCTGCGATCAGCTTCGCGTCCTTCTCTTTCGTCACCGGCATCGACTCGCCGGTCACCATCGACTCGTCGATTGACGAGCGGCCCTCGACGACGACGCCATCGACCGGGATTTTTTCGCCGGGCCGCACGCGCAACTTATCGCCGACAACGATTGAATCGACGGCGACATCTTCATCGCTGCCATCGCCGTTGATCTTGCGCGCTTGCTTGGGCGCGAGGTTCAGGAGCGCCTTGATCGCACCGGAAGTCTGTTCGCGCGCGCGCAGCTCCAGCACCTGCCCAAGCAATACGAGAGCGGTGATGACCGCGGCGGCTTCGAAATAAAGCGCGACATTGCCGTGATGATCGCGGAAGGCGTCGGGAAAAACAGATGGTACAAAGAGCGCTACGACGCTGTAGAGCCAGGCGACGCCCGTTCCCATTGCAATCAGCGTGAACATGTTCAGATTGCCGGAGACGACGCTGGCATAACCGCGCTGAAAAAACGGCCAGCCTGCCCAAAGCACGACAGGCGTCGCGAGCAGAAATTGCAGCGGGCCGTTGTATCGCGCGCCGACGAAATTCACGCCCGTGACATGCGGGATCATTTCGAGAAACAGGACGGGCACGGTGAGCACGACGGAAATCCAGAAGCGCCGTGTGAAGTCGATCAGTTCCGGATTGGGCTTGTCGTCGAGCGAGACTATCTCCGGCTCCAGCGCCATGCCGCAGATCGGGCAGGCGCCGGGGCCGACCTGCTTAATCTCCGGATGCATCGGGCAGGTGTAGATCGTGCCCGCGGGCACATCCTCTTGCAGCACTTCGCCCGCGAGATATTTCTCGGGGTCGGCGATAAATTTTTCGCGGCAGCGCGGATTACAGAAATAATAAGTATGCCCGCGATGCTCGTGGCGATGCTTCGCGGTATGGGGATCGACCATCATCCCGCAGACGGGGTCTTTCATTCTGTGGACGTGATCCGCGTGACCTTGCGTGGCGTGATCGTGATGATGCGAATGGTCATGATGCGCGGACATTTTCGGCTCTTGTGTTTGATACCCTAGGGGGGTATATAGACCTCATGCGAAAAGAAGCCAAGGCTGCGACGCTAAAAAGATTGAATCGAATCGAAGGCCAGGTGCGTGGACTTGCTGGCATGGTCGAGGCGGACCGCTATTGCATCGACATAGTTACGCAACTCTCTGCGGTGCGTGCGGCGCTGCGCAAGGTCGAGGACGAAATCATGCGCGATCATGTCGCAAGTTGTGTCGAAGGCGCGATCGAAAGCGGCAACAAGGCAGATCAGCGCAGGAAAGTCGCGGAGCTGATGGATGTTTTTGCGCGCGCGGTACGTTGAGAGCGCATAGTCGCCAAGCCATCACGAGAAAGTGACTGCGAAAAAGTTGCTTCGAATAATCGGTACGCAAGGATCGGGTCATGGGAAACCCAGCCGAAAGCAAAGCGGGCTATTCCGGCTATCTGCGGTTTGGCGCCGCCGCGCTCGCGCTGGCGGCACTGTTTCTATTGCTGTCCAGAATCGACCTCATTCCGAACGGCATCTCGTTCGGCGAAAATATCGGCTACGGCATTGTCTTTCTGATCGGCCTGCTGGCGTCGGTTTCGACCTGCATTGCGGTCACCGGCGGTCTGTTCATGACGCTTGCGTCGAAATACGACGAACAGGCGTCGCATCTTTCTCCAGCCTCCCGCTTCGTCACCTATCTCTCTTTCAACGTGGGAAGAATCATTTCCTATACGTCGTTCGGCGGGCTGATCGGGCTCTTGGGCTCCGCCTTGATGCTTTCGAGCGCGGCATACGGCGCCGTCACGATTGCTGTGAGCCTGTTCATGCTGATTATCGGCGTCCAAATGCTGGGTCTCATGCCAGGCGTCAAAAACCTCCGTTTGCAAATGCCGTCTGCACTGAAGCGCTGGAACGAAACGCTTCTGCAACGCAACTCGCGCAGCGCGGCCTTCACGCTCGGCGCTTTGACGTTCTTCCTGCCGTGCGGCTTCACGCAAGCGCTCCAGCTTTATGTGCTGGCGAAAGCCGATCCGATTGCGGGCGCGCTGACGATGTTCGTGTTTTCGCTCGGCACGCTGCCGGTCCTGATGGGGCTTTCGCTTGCGACCAGCTTCACTGCGGGAAACCTCAAGCGGTATTTCTTCCGTTTTGCGGGTGCCGCGGTAATCGTGCTCAGTCTTTCGAGCATTCATCAGGGCTTGCTGCTATTAAATCTGTGGCCTTCGCGGCCAGCCGTCACGCAGCAAGCCGCGCTTGAGCAATCCAGGCTCGGCGCCGTCATTCTGCGGGATGGAAAGCAGATCGCGAATATGAAAATCGTAGGACTCGAATATCTGCCGAACCGCTTTGCCGTGGTCGAAGGGGTTCCGGTCGAATGGCACATCGACGCCACCGAAGCCGAAGGCTGCGGCCGGGTGATCGTCGTCCCGAAGCTTCGCATTTCGCGGCTGTTGTCTGCGAAAGAACCGACCGTGATTCAATTCACGCCCGCGGAAACCGGAGAGATTTCGTTCAACTGCGGCATGAGAATGATGACGCCGGATTCGAAGTTCCTCGTGACCCGGCGGGCCAGCTAGCCGTACCGCGCGCGCGCCAGCGCCGCACCCCTGGAAAGTGCCGCCAGTTTTGCGAACGCGATCTCGCGGCGCATGGGCGCCATGCCGCAATTGGTGCCGGGGAAGATGCGGTCCTTCGGCACGTAGCGCATGGCCTGCTCGATTACCTTGCAGACTTCTTCCGGCATCTCGATCTGGTCTGAGGCCACGTCGATCGCGCCGATCAGGATGTCTTTTCCTTCGAGCAACTGGATCAGCTCAACCGGCACTTTGGAATTACGCACTTCCAGCGAGACCTGCTCGATCTTGCTTTTTGCGAGCGCCGGGAAAATATCCTGATATTGCCGCCACTCGTCGCCGAGCGTTTTCTTCCAGTTGTTGTTCGCTTCGATGCCGTAGCCGTAACAAATATGGACGGCGGTCGTGCAGGAGAGACCCTCGGCCGCGATGTGAAGTGCGTCGATGCCCCACGTCGTCACTTCGTCCATGTAGACGTTAAAGGCGGGTTCATCGAACTGGATCACGTCGACGCCATCGGCTTCCAGCGCTCGCGCTTCCTGATTGAGAAGTTTCGCAAATGCTTTCGCCATCTTTACGCGATCTCCGTAGAACTGGTCGGAGATGGTGTCGATGATCGTCATCGGTCCGGGCAAAGTGAACTTCAATTTGCGTTTGGTGTGCGCGCGTGCGACGCGCGCCTCGAATTCGTGGACGCGGCCCTTGAGTTTTAATTCGCCCACGACCTGCGGCACCATCGCTTTGTAACGGTCGGCGCGGATGCCCATCTCTACCTTGTTCGCAAAATCGATGCCTTCGACTTTCTCCAGAAAGCCATGCACGAAATGCTGGCGAGATTGCTCGCCCTCGGTGACGATATCGATGCCCGCGTCTTCCTGTTCTTTCAACACGAGCACAGTCGCGTCGCGCTTGGCATCAAGGAGCGCCTGACCGGATTGTTTCCACGGCGCCCAGAGTTTGTTCGGTTCCGCGAGCCATGCAGGCTTGGGCAGACTTCCGGCAATCGTCGTCTCGAAAAGCATTTGGCGTTTCCTTGGTAGTTTATTTGTTTTGTTTAGCGTTCGGGGAGCGGAATGAATTCGGTCTCATCCGGCACCTGCTTGAAGCGGCCGGTCTTCCAATCTTCTTTTGCCTGCTCGATGCGCTCTTTGCTGGAGTGGACGAAATTCCACCAGATGTAGCGCGGGCCTTCGAGCGCGGCACCGCCCAAGAACATCATGCGGGTCCAGCGCAGCGCGCGGACCGTGATCCTGTCGCCGGGGCGGAAGATCAGCAGGCGAGGGCCTTCGAACTTGTCGCCTGCGATTTCGACTTCGCCTTCGACTACATAGATCGCGCGCTCTTCATGATCGGCGTCGAGGGGAGCGCTCGCTCCCGCGTCGAGTACGACCTCGGCATAGAACCAGTCGGAGTGCATGCCGACGGGCGAGCTTTTTCCGAAAACTTTTCCAGCGACAACGCGCGCGCGT
>JAKFYO010000063.1 GCA_021730825.1 Hyphomicrobiales bacterium | reverse complement strand
ACACCGAACCGAATCTTTCCAATCCCGATGCGGCTTACGAAACGCTGGTCGAAGCGCATCGCGGTATTTCAGAGACGGAAAGTGCGGCGCTTAACGCAAGGCTCGTTTTGATTCTCTCGAATCACATCGGCGATCTGTCGGTTCTGAAAAGCGCGATTTCATTGGCCAAAAAGGCCGGTTGAGACGGGTTGTAGGCGGTTGAAATCGCAAAATTTGCGATTTTGCCCGGCGGTGGATGCATACCGCTGGCTTCCAGCGACTTTTGACCCCGCCACACATGTGTCAAATCTGCAACGGCCCACGAAATCCCGCAGTTTTACCCCCTTATTGCTTACCGATTAGGCACGTTGCCTACGCCGTGGCGTTGCGGAAACCCCCTCAAATATTGGATTTTCGCACTCGAATACGAGGTTCGGGGTGCCCCGGTGAGTAAGACCTAACTCGCCGGCCGTTCCAGGAAAGGCACTTCAAATTGAATTTGGGGTCACACTTTGAGGGGTAACAAGATGAAGAAAATTCTCGGCACCGGCGTAGCGCTCGCGCTCATGGCTGGCACCGCCTTCGCGGCTGACATGCCGGTTAAGGCTCCGTACCTGAAGGCGGCTGCGTCGCCGGTTTGGGACATTGCCATCGGTGGTTCGATCGCTTCGGACTACAACTTCCGCGGCGTTTCGCAGTCGGATCGCGGCGTTTCGCCGGCGGCCTACTTCGAACTGCAGTACAACACTTCGCTCGGCCAGATTTATGTCGGTCTCGGCGCGCTTGGCGTCGACTTCGACACCGCGTTCGGTTTCTCGAACCCGGCTTCTGAAGTCGATATCTACGCCGGCTGGCGCAAGACCTTCGGCGCTCTCGCCGTCGATGTCGGCTACATCTACTACTGGTATCCGCAGGAAGCCTTCAACACCGACTGGGCTGAAGTTTACGCAAAGCTGGCT
Organism: Hyphomicrobiales bacterium; assembly: GCA_021730825.1. GTDB lineage: Bacteria > Pseudomonadota > Alphaproteobacteria > Rhizobiales > Xanthobacteraceae. The sequence goes on along the minus strand of JAKFYO010000063.1, from coordinate 3,189 downwards.
TGGACCGTTACTCCGTCCCTGACCATCGGCGGCGCGGTGTACTACACGCCGGACCTCCTGAACCTCCAGCTCGCGAACGGCGGCAACGACGTTTCGGCGACCTATGTTGAAGCGACTGCCAAGTGGGTCACGCCGTGGACCTCGAACGGCATCGGTTCGTTCATCTCCGGCGGCATCGGCTACTGGGATATCGAGCGCGCTGCGTTCCACACCAGCGACCCGAGCTACATGTACTACAACGTCGGTTTTGCCTTCACCTACAAGGCACTCACCCTCGACTTCCGCTTCCACGACACCGACATGAACGTTGCGGAATGCGCAAGCTTCCTGAACACCGCTGTTGGCAACCGCGCTTCGACGAAGTACTGCTCGGACACCTTCATCGTGAAGCTGTCGTTCGACACGCTGCTCTCGAACATCAAGAACTAAGCTTCTTTTAGACGCTTGAAGAAACGGGCGGCGCCAAAAGCGCCGCCCGATTTCTTTTGGGCTAACCCAACAAAAAGCCGGGCGAAAGCCCGGATTTTCTAATCAAGATTGGCGCCGCTCAGCGCGTACAGGTGATCGCGACCTTCTCCGGGCAGGCGCCGCCCTGGCAGATCTTGGCGGCCTTCATGCCGGCCGGCAGCGAGCCGGTGATCTCGGTCGGGTCCATTCGGCCGAAGTCGACTGCGGAGGCGAACTGATTGGCCTGGCAGACTGCGGTCGCCATCGCCTTGCCGCAGGTCTCGCCTTTGACGAGGCAGCTATCGATGCCATAGCCGTCGGAGCTGTCGAGAATGAAGGTGCGCGTCTCGGCCTTGGCCAGCGCGACAGAGGCGAACAGGCAGGCTGCCAGCGCCGAAATGCGTAAACTCGTCATAAGAAAAAGCCCGCTTCCCCGGAGACCCGTAGTCTTGGTCTCTCCTTGCAAAGGTTGCGCCTGTTGGGTTGACGGGCCGTTAACGCCGGAACACTGACCCTTGCGACACGGGGTAAAGACGCCGCTGAATCGGGTCAATGCAGCCAAAGGCGCATTTGCCATTCCGATAAAAGGTGAGTCCGCACGGCAACACGTCCACTTGACGGTTTCCGGCGGTGCAAGCATGGTCCCGGCCATGACAACGGCCAACAACCTTTTCTTCGGCATTTGCCGCGAGATTATTCGCACCTGATAGCAGGCGCGGACGGCCGTTTATTCTCGAAAATCTGAGAGTCGAACGTTCCGGTCCGCGGGACGGAGACGCTTATGGAGCTTCGGCTCTTTAATACGCTGACGAAGGAGAAGGAGCCGTTCGCTCCGCTCGATCCTGCGCGCGTGCGTATGTATGTCTGCGGGCCGACGGTTTACGACTTCGCGCATATCGGCAACGCGCGCCCCGTCATCGTCTTCGACGTTTTGTATCGCCTGCTTCGCCACCTCTATGGCGAGGGGAAAGTGAAATACGTCCGCAACATCACGGACGTGGACGACAAGATCAACGCGCGGGCGGCAGAGGAGTATCCGAAACTGCCGCTCAACGAGGCGATCCGCCTCGTCACCGAAAAAACCGAGAAGCAGTTTCACGAGGACGTCGATGCGCTGGGCTGCCTGCGCCCGGACGTCGAGCCACGCGCCACCGAACACATCGGCGAGATGCGCGACCTGATCGAGCGCCTCGTCAAAAGCGGCTTCGCCTATGTCGAGCAGGAACACGTGCTGTTCGAGGTCGGTAAGATGTCCGACTACGGCAAGCTTGCGCGCCGCTCGCTGGATGAAATGGAAGCCGGCGCGCGTGTCGAGGTCGCGCCTTACAAACGCAACCCGATGGACTTCGTGTTGTGGAAGCCGTCGAAGCCGAACGAGCCGGGCTGGCCGTCGCCTTCCGGAATCAAAACGCCGGGACGTCCCGGCTGGCACATCGAATGTTCGGCGATGTCGTGGAAGCATCTTGGCGAGACGTTCGACATTCATGGCGGCGGCATCGATCTCGTATTCCCGCATCACGAAAATGAAATCGCGCAATCGCGTTGCAGCTTCCATACGCCGATCATGGCGAAGACCTGGATGCACAACGGCTTCTTGCAGGTCGAAGGCGAGAAGATGTCGAAGTCGCTCGGGAATTTCGTAACGATCCGAGAGCTTCTCACGGACTGGAAAGGTCGAGGTTGGCCTGGCTCAGTTGTGCGTCTGGCAATGCTTAAGACGCACTATCGTCAGCCCCTCGATTGGACGACTGATCGTCTAGTCGAGTCTGATGTTCAGATGGGTGTTCTAAAAAACACCGTACGAATTGCCAACCCTGATCGAGGCGCAATAATTCCAGAAGTAGTCGCTGCATTGGCGGATGATTTGAATTCGCATCTTGCTCTGAGTGCCCTTATGAAGCGAGGCAATGACTCAAACGACGTTGCGAAAACCGGCTTGTGGCTAGGTCTGTTCAAAGAAGAGGACTTTAAGATTGGGCGCGATCATGCCGCGGGTATCAAGACCGCAGTCCAAGAAGCACTGGAGAAAGTAGCCAGCGATCTTGTCGATGCCCGCAACGCCGCCCGCGCGAACAAAGACTGGAAGGAATCCGACCGCATCCGCGACGAGCTGAAAGCGATGGGCGTCGTCATCAAGGACAACAAAGACGGCACCACCACCTGGGAGATCGCGCGATGATGGATTTCCTGAAGACAAAATCCGGGGTGCTACTCACCACAATCGTCGTGACCGTGTTCGGCGTGCTGACGGGGTGGGCGATCAACGCACGTTACGAGGCTCGCGAGGCCAAGCAGACCCAGCAGCGCATCGAGCGTGACGTAAAAAGCTCGATCGACAGCGCGACCAAGAATATCAAGCTCTGCCCGCTCTCCGACCCCGACTGCAACAAGCGGTGAGGGCCATGGAGCGGACTCGATACTTGAACGATTTGAATCGGAATCAGAGCTTTTGCGCCGTCTCGCAAATTACTGAAAAATCATCGTTTTTTAGCCTTCGCGAATTCCGAAATCCGCCCGCGAAGCCGTTGAATCTGAATCGGAACCTCAGGCCATGAAAGAGCGCCTCTATTTGTTCGACACCACGCTGCGCGACGGCGCGCAGATGCACGGCGTCGATTTCACGGTGACCGATAAGCTCCGCATCTCAAAAATGCTGGACGAGCTTGGCGTGGATTACATCGAAGCGGGCATCCCCGGCGCGAACCCGAGCGACACAGCGCTTTTTTCCGAGGACAATGGCAC
>JAKFYO010000047.1 GCA_021730825.1 Hyphomicrobiales bacterium | reverse complement strand
CTTCGTCGCCTATGCCCAATTCAACCTTCCGGCGGTAGCACCGCTGATCGCAAAATACGTTTTCGGCATGCCGCTCCTGAGCTGGACCGTGCGGACCGAGACGGAACGCGCGCATGTTTCGCGCTGGGCGGACCAGATCATTTTCGAGCATATCAGACCGTAACTTTGTGCCCTTGAGCCGCCGCGAAGATCGGCGACAATGGGGGAATGGCTGAATCCCCCAAATTTCAGGTCCGCGTCGAAGGCTCGATCAAGTCGATCGAGGAGCGCGTTTGGGATTCCTGCGCCAAGGGATTCGCGGCGTTTCCGGAATCAAATTGCGAAGCACCGGAATCATTTTCTGAAGTGCTTGAATCAACACTTGAAGACGGATTCTCCGACCCCGCCAACCCCTTCGTTTTGCATGCTTTTCTCAGCTCGCTCGAAACCTCGAAATCGGTCGGCGACAGATCGGGCTGGCTCCCGCAACATCTCGTCGTCGAAGATGAAGGCGGCGAAGTTTACGCGGTCGCACCCTGCTACCTGAAAGCGCACAGCCAGGGCGAATATGTCTTCGATCAAGGCTGGGCCGACGCCTACGAGCGCGCAGGCGGCAATTATTACCCGAAGCTGCAGGTGGCGGCACCCTTCACGCCCGTCACCGGCCCTCGCCTGCTCGTGAAAGCGGGACCGCACGCGGAAGCCGCGCGTAATGCGCTGGTCGCGGGCATGGTCGAACTCTGCAAGCTCCGGAAGGCCTCTTCCGTGCACGTCACCTTCGCGAAAAAAAGCGAGTGGAATTTCCTGACTGAGGCCGGAATGCTTGCGCGCACCGACCGCCAGTTTCACTGGCACAACCGAGGCTACAAGAATTTCGACGGTTTCCTCGACGCACTGTCCTCTAACAAGCGCAAGACCATCCGCCGCGAGCGGCGCGAGGCATTGGATAGCGGCATCGAAATCCAGCGCCTCACGGGCGCTGATCTTACCGAGTCCGTCTGGGACTCGTTTTTCGAGTTCTACATGGACACCGGCTCGCGCAAATGGGGCCGCCCCTATCTCACGCGGGAGTTCTTCTCGTTGGTCAGCGCCAGGATGCCAGACCGTATTCTGCTCGTCATGGCCAAACGCGACGAAAATTACATTGCTGGCGCCCTCAATTTTCTCGGCGATCACACCATCTACGGCCGCAACTGGGGCGCGATCGAACATCACCCGTTTCTGCATTTCGAGGTTTGCTACTATCAGGCCATCGAATATGCGATCGAACGCGGCCTGAAATCGGTCGAAGCCGGCGCCCAAGGCGAACACAAGTTGCTTCGCGGCTATGTACCGGTACCGACTTACTCGGCGCACTACATCGCCAACCCTGCGCTGCGCCGCGCCGTGGACGATTACCTGACCGGCGAGCGCGAATACATCGAGGCCGAGCGCGAGCAGCTTGCGGAAGCAGCACCCTACAAGCGCACGGCTCCTTGACGACACCGAAATCACTTGCAATTCAGAACAACACAACGGGGCGGAAACGATGGCCGAATACGACAACAGCAATATCTTCGCGAAAATCCTGCGCGGCGAGCTTCCGGCACAGAAGGTCTATGAGGATGAGCATACCCTCGGCTTCCTCGACATCATGCCCCGCGCACCCGGCCACACGCTGATCATTCCGAAAAGGCCTGCGCGCAATCTCCTCGACATCGAGCCGGAGTCGCTCGCGCATGTGATCAAGACCGCGAAGAAAATCGCAATCGCCGGCAAGAAGGCGTTCAACGCCGACGGCATCACCATGCAGCAGTTCAACGAGACCGCGGGTGGACAGGTCGTATTTCACCTGCATGTCCACATCATCCCGCGTCATACCGGCGTGCAGATGAAGCCCGCTGCTAGCGTGATGGAAAAACCCGAAGTGCTCGCCGAACACGCGAAGCTTTTGAAGGAAGCGCTCGCCTGATCCCGAAAAGTGGGTACCGGTTTTCGGATAAGATCAGGCGAAAAGAAAGTTAGCGGAAATAAACAGCACCGCCGATAATCACGATCTCGGCGACGATCACACCCGCAAGCACCGAACGCTTGATAAGGAAGTAGCCCGCTACACCGGCGGCAATCGAGGACAGCCTGATCCAGAGCGGCACACCCGCAAGATCGCCGGTCGGAAACAGCACGATCCTAGCGATCACGCCCGCAAGCAGTGCGGTCGCAACCGCTCGCACGAGAATGAGCACTTCGCTGTCCTCATCGATACGGCGCGAGAACAGCACCGCCGCGAAACGGAAGACATCCGTCGGCAGGAAGCCCGCGAGGATCACGAGCAAATACGCGTAGAGCATCGGATCGGAAAAGCTCATGCGCGTGCTCGTAACCGTCTGCCGATGACATACGCCGCGCCACCCCCAATCGCTCCGATCCATAAAAGATCGAACGAACCGCCGAATTGCGCGAACACAGGCGTGAGCGCAAGCCCAAGGACGAGCGCAAGCCAGTCAACGAGGTCACGGGAATTGCGGATGAGTTGAAGCAGGAATGAAATCGGGGTGAGAAATACCAGCCCGTTCGCGAGCGCCTGTGGCAGCGTTCCCGCCAGCAGATAGCCGATGACGGTCGTCACCACGCTGCCCCACAGAAAGTAATTCGAGAGGCCGAGAAAGAACGGCATCCGGGCGTAAACCGGGAGCGCCGGCACCAGCCGGATGCTTTCGACCCATGCGCTGACCGCAACGAAATGCGAAGCGAATAGCTGCGTGCCGAGCCCGCTCTTGCCCCGGATCATCGGCATAATCGACGCGACGATCGGAAAGAACCGCACCGAGGAAAGCCCGACTGCGAGCGCAATCACCGGCGCCGGGCTTCCTGCCGCAAAGCCGCCGACGATGAGCAGTTGCGCAGGCAACGCCCAGACGAAGATCGTCGAGAGCAGTGCCGCTCCAAGCGGAAAGCCGATGTCGCGGATCAGGCCGCCGAAGCCGATGAAGCCCGCGAACAGAACCAAGCCCTGCACCGACATGACGCCCGCGCGCACGCCGCGCCAGAACCAGACGCGCGGCGGCTCGATGGGTGGCGTTGCGCCGGTATTTGCGGGTTCTGACAAGGGAAATTCGCAAGGCGTTGAAATGCCCCGCGACAAAACACGAGCGGCGCGCCTGTTACAAGCGCGCCGCGTGCATTTCTGATCTGCCGGCTATGGCTTAGACGTTGACCAGCGGCTTCGGCCCGGCGTCACCGGAACCATCGTCCTTCTTGGCCTTGCGTCCGCGCTTCGCGCTCTTCGCGACATCCTGCTCGGGCTTCGGCGTAACCGGACCTTCCGGGTATTCGAATGCGAGACCCGGCTTGCCCGCTTCCTCGCGGACAATCACGCGCACATGGCCGCCATCCTTCAGTTTGCCGAACAGCACTTCGTCCGCGAGCGGCTTCTTGACGTTCTCCTGAATCACGCGGGCCATCGGCCGCGCGCCCATCAGTTCGTCGTAGCCCTGATCGATCAGCCAGCGCTTGGCTTCATCCGACAGCGCGATCGTGACACCGCGGTCGGCAAGCTGCGCCTCGAGCTGAAGCACGAACTTCTCCACCACCTGACCGATGATCTCGGTCGAGAGATGCGAGAACGGAATGATCGCATCGAGACGGTTGCGGAATTCCGGCGAGAACAGGCGGTTGATCGCTTCTGCATCGTCGCCTTCCCGCTTCGAGCGCGTGAACCCGTAAGCCGCCTTCGCCATGTCGGCAGCACCGGCATTCGTGGTCATCACGAGAATGACGTTGCGGAAGTTGACCGACTTGCCGTTGTGGTCCGTGAGCTTGCCGTGATCCATGACTTGCAGGAGCACGTTGAAAAGATCCGGATGCGCCTTCTCGATTTCGTCGAGCAGCACCACGCAATACGGATTCTGATCGACGCCGTCGGTCAGCAGACCGCCCTGATCGAACCCGACATAACCCGGAGGCGCGCCGATCAGCCGCGAAACGGTGTGGCGCTCCATGTACTCCGACATGTCGAAGCGAAGGAGCTGCACGCCGAGACTCGCGGCAAGCTGTTTTGCGACTTCGGTTTTGCCGACGCCGGTCGGTCCAGAGAAGAGATAGGAGCCGATTGGCTTCTCTGGCTCGCGCAAGCCCGCGCGTGCGAGCTTGATCGCGGCGGTAAGTGCCGTGA
>JAKFYO010000307.1 GCA_021730825.1 Hyphomicrobiales bacterium | reverse complement strand
CCTGACCGCGGTTCTTTCGGTCAGCATCGGGCTTCTGAACCTGTTCCCGGTGCCGCTTCTGGACGGTGGTCACCTTCTGTTCTACGCGATCGAGGCCATCCGTGGCCGGCCCCTGAGCGAGCGGGCGCAGGAGTATGGCTTCCGGATTGGGCTCGCTTTCGTGATGCTGCTCATGATCGTTGCCACCTGGAACGATATTTTCCAGCTTTTCCTGCGCGCCCAGGCATCCTGATACCTCATTCGGGAACCCGGTAATCAGCCGGTAACGCCCCATTGGCCATATTCGGGCTTCCGGGGTGGGGTCCTCTGGACGCGGTCGAGAGTCGTTTCAGTGGTATTTTGGTATGGCGTAGTGCGGGGCAATGGGTCGCGTGTCGTATGGGCAACGCGGCCCGGAAAAGCCCGGCAAAAACTACCCACTTCGTTTGCAAGCCACTGGAAAGTCTGTAAAACCGGACGCGAATGAAAGACGATTCCGCTTGGGTTCCCAAGCGGATGGGGGAGCGGTCGTGTTCAGACCGCTTTTTGGAATTGCGGTCGATGAAATTTGGTGGGGTACGGGTCCTTCGTAAGCTTGGCGTTGCCTTCGGGCTCGCCGTGGCCCTGTTTTGTGGCGTTGCAGCAGTCTCGGTAGCCGCTTCTACGGCGGTCTCGGCGCAAACGATCACGGCGGTCGATGTCGTCGGCAATCAGCGCGTCGATGCAGACACCGTTCGCAGCTACGTAAAAATTCGTCCGGGTGAGCGCGCCGATCCGCAGCGGATCGATGAAGCGCTCCGCACGCTCTATGCGATCGGCCTGTTCGAAGACGTTCAGATCCGCATGGCCGGTTCGCGTCTCGTCGTCACCGTGCGCGAAGCGCAGGTCATCAATCGCGTCGCTTTTGAAGGCAACAAGCGCGTCAAGGACGATGTGCTGACTGCCGAAGTGCAGTCGAAGGCGCGTGCCTCGCTTTCGCGCTCGACCGTGCAGGCCGACGTCCAGCGCATCATCGAAGTTTATCGCCGCAGCGGCCGTTACGATGTCACCGTCGATCCGCAGATCATCGAGCGCGCGAACAATCGCGTCGACCTGATCTACCTGATCAAGGAAGGCGACAAGACCACGATCCGCACGATCAACTTCACCGGCAACAACGTGTTCTCGAACGCGCGGCTTCGCGACGTCATCAACACGACGCCGTCGAACTGGCTGAGCTGGCTCAGAAACAGCGACGTGTACGATCCGGACCGCGTGAACGCGGACCAGGAACTGCTGCGCCGTTTCTATCTGAAGAACGGTTACGCCGACTTCCGTATTCTCTCGGCGACGGTCGATCTCGATCGCCAGAACAACGGCTTCATTCTTAACTTCGTGCTCGACGAAGGTCCGCAATACCGCTTCGGCAATGTGGACGTGCTGTCCAACGTCCGCGATCTCGACCCGACAGTCGCGCGTTCGCTGATCCGCGGCCGCAGCGGCGAAGTCTATAACGCCGAACTGGTCGAAAAGACCGTCGAACTGATTACGATCGAACTCGCCAATCGCGGCTACGCGTTCTCGCAGGTTCGTCCGCGCGGCGACCGCGATTTCCAGGGCCGCCTGATCAACGTGATCTACGTGATCGACGAAGGCGCGCGCGTTTACGTCGAGCGCATCAACATCCGCTCGAACTCGCGTACCCGCGAATATGTCGTGCGCCGCGAATTCGATATTCTCGAAGGCGATCCGTACAACCGCGTGATGGTCGACCGCGCCGAACGCCGCCTCAAGAACCTCGGCTACTTCAAGACCGTGAAGGTGACGAACGAGCCCGGCTCGGCGCCGGATCGCATCATTCTGAACGTCGATGTCGAAGAGCAGCTTACGGGCGAATTCTCGGTCGCCGCCGGCTACTCGACTTCCGACGGTATCATCGGCGAATTGACGATCGGCGAGCGCAACTTCCTCGGCCGCGGCCAGTATGTGCGCACTTCGCTGCAGTACGGCGAACGCGCAAGAGGCGTCGAGTTCTCTTTCACCGAGCCGTATTTTATGGACTACAGGCTCGCGGCCGGTTTCGATCTGTTCTTCAAGGAAACGCAGGCTACCGAATTCGTCCAGTACGGCATCGACACCATGGGCGTTACGCTGCGCGCAGGCGCGCGGCTGAACGAAGAGCTGACGCTGCAGGTGCGCTACAGCATCTTCGAGCGCGAGATTAAGTCCGGCGCTGCCTTCATCGTGTCGAACGCGATTCTGGACTCGCTGTTCAATTCCGTCCTTACCTCGTCGGTCGGCTACTCGCTGACCTACAACTCGCTCGACAACAACAAGGATCCGACGTCCGGACTGTATGCGCAGTTCTCGCAGGATTTCGCGGGTGTCGGCGGCGAAGCGAAGTTCGTGAAGACGACCGGTGAAGTGCGTTACTACCGCCCGATCACCGGCGATTTCGTCGGCATGTTGAAGGGTTCGGCGGGCCACGTATTCGCGTGGGGCGGCGACCAGTTGCGCTTCATCGACCACTTCAACAACGCCAGCGCCATTGTCCGCGGTTTTGCAACGCAGGGCTTCGGCGCGCGCGACATCAATACGAATCTCACCGGCGGCTACAACTCGCTCGGCGGCACCACCTATTGGGCGGCGACGGCCGAGCTTCAGTTCCCGCTTTGGTTCCTGCCGAAGGAAGTCGGCATCAAGAGCGCATTCTTCGTCGATGTCGGCTCGCTCTACAATTACGAGGGCAATCTGAACGTCCCGACTATTACGGCTACGAGTTGCGGTACTGCGGTCTGTCTGTTCGACGCGGAATCCATTCGTGCTTCGGCGGGCATCAGCTTCATCTGGCAGTCGCCGTTCGGTCCGTTGCGCTTCGATCTCGCATATCCGCTTCAGAAGTCTCCCTACGACAGAACACAGGTCTTCCGCTTCGGTGGCGGCGCGAAGTTCTGATTTCCTGACGCCGGCATTGCCGGCGCAGACTTCGACGGCTCTTGTATGACCGATCCTATTTTCTTTCGCTCTCGCGGCCCGCTTGCGCTGGCCGCGATAGCCGAACTCACCGGAGCCGCGGTTTCAGCCGCGCACGGTGCAATTGTCGTGAACGGCGCGAAGCCGCTCGACGTTGCCGGACCGGACGACGTCACCTTCTACGAGAAGGCCGACTACGCGGAGCAACTCGCGATCTCCGATGCAGCGGCATGCTTCGTCAGCGAGAAGCTCGCGGCCTCGGTGCCGGCCGGTATTGCAAAACTTGTGGTCGAGAAGCCTTACGCCGCCTTCGTGAAGACGGCGCGCACGCTGTTTGCCGACGATCTGCGGCCGCTTTCAATCGTGGGCACGCGCGGCGTGGACCCGGAGGCCTCGGTACATGAGGACGCGCGTCTCGAAGATGGCGTGATCGTCGATCCCGGCGCGGTGGTCGGTCCGGACGCCGAGATCGGCGCGGGTAGCATCATCTGTGCGAATGTCGTGATCGGGCCTGACGTTCGTATCGGCCGCGATTGCAGCATCGGTCCCGGTGCCAGCATCACACATGCGCTGATCGGCGACCGGGTCATCATTCATGCCGGTGTCCGGATCGGACAGGACGGCTTCGGCTACATTCCCGGCAAAAGTCATCTGAAGGTGCCGCAACTGGGCCGCGTGATCGTGCAGGACGATGTCGAGATCGGTGCAGGCTCGACGGTGGATCGTGGCGGCGGCCGCGATACGATGATCGGCGAAGGCACCAAGATCGATAATCTCGTACACATCGCGCATAACGTTTCGATCGGGCGGCATTGTCTGATCGCGGGTAATGCGGCTCTTTCGGGCAGTGTCACGCTTGGCGATAGAGTAATGCTGGGCGGCAAGGTTGGCATTTCCGACCATGTCAGCATTGGCGATGGCGGACAGGTGATCGCGGGTTCCGGCCTCATGCACGATGTCCCGGCAGGCGAGCGTTGGGGCGGGGCGCCGGCAAAGCCGCTGCGCGAGTTTTTCCGCGAACAGGTCGCCTTGCAGCGGCTTGCGGGGAAAAGTGGTAAAGAGACCAGTTACAAAGTGCGCGATTAAAACAGCGGACGAACAAAATGAGCTTTCTGAAAGACAAAACGATTATCGAGCCGGGTGAATTGTTGCGGGTTCTGCCGCATCGTTATCCGTTTCTGCTCGTAGACCGCATTATCG
>JAKFYO010000073.1 GCA_021730825.1 Hyphomicrobiales bacterium | reverse complement strand
CGGTCTAAAACGCCCCCACCCGCTCGCTAACGCTCGCTTCCCTCCCCGCTTGCGGGGGAGGGATTAAGGGTGGGGGTACCTCGCGCAATCGTCATTACCGTATTGCTTTGTCTGAGCTAGACTTCAGTAATGCGATTTTTGCGCGCACTCCTTATATTCATCGTCGGCGGACTGTTCGGCACGGCGCTCGGCTTCGCGGCCGGCATCTGGTTCTTTCCCTATATCTTCCCGCTCGAGCCGGTGAATCACACACTCACGCAGGAAGAAACGCAGGCACCTGCCGTCGCGAAGGGCACATTCATTCACGCGAACCCAAGCGACCCGATCCACTGGGGCAAGGGTTCGGTCAGCGTTTACAAGAATCTCGTATTTCTGGAGCAGGACTTCGAGGTCGGGCCGGGGCCGGACTATCGCGTGTTGCTGGTTCCGAAATCGGGAATTAAGTCGAACGGCGACGTGAAAGAGGTGCTCTCCAAATCCGTCGATCTCGGACAGATACAGGCGTTCAAGGGCGGCCAGCGTTATCCGATTCCTGCCAACGTCAATCTCGCCGACTATCAGAGCGTCGTAATCTGGTGCCGCCAGTTCGGCGCGCTGATCTCGCCGGCGGATCTCCGCAAATAATTGTCATTCCGGGGCGCGAGTGAAACGAGCGAACCCGGAATCCAGAGCTTTACATAAGGTCTTATCTGTTTCGCGCTGGATTCCGGATCGCCGCTTCGCGGCGTCCGGAATGACAGGGAAATAGGTTTCGCGGGAATGACGATCAGGGCCACTTCACGATCGGCGGCAGCGAAGAAAGAATCGAATTCACGTTGCCGCCGGTTTTCAGGCCGAACACCGTGCCGCGGTCGTACAGCAGATTGAATTCGACATAGCGCCCGCGCCGCACGAGCTGCTCTTCGCGATCCGCCTCGCTCCACGGCTTCTCGAAATTTGCGCGCACGATCTTCGGATAAATGTCGTGAAAGCTCTTGCCGACTTCCTGCGTGAAGACGAAATCAGCGTCGCGATTTCCGCTATCCAGCCAGTCGTAAAAAATACCGCCGATGCCGCGCGGCTCGTTGCGATGCTTCAGGTGGAAGTATTCGTCGCACCAGCTTTTCAGTTTTTCGTAGTCCGCAACGCTTGCGTGCTTGTCGCAGGCGGATTTCATTGCGGCATGAAATGCAATCGTGTCTGGGTCGTTTTTGTCGCGCCGCGCATTCAGAACCGGCGTCAGGTCCGCGCCGCCGCCGAACCATGCTTTCGCGGTCACTACATGCCGCGTGTTCATGTGAACCGCAGGAATATGCGGATTGCGTGGGTGCGCGATCAGCGAAATGCCGGAAGCCCAGAAGCGCGGATCTTCTTCCGCGCCTTTAATCTCTTTGCGAAACTCCGGCGCGAACTCGCCATGTACCGTCGAGATGTGAATTCCGGCCTTCTCGAAGAGCCGCCCATGCAGCATCGACATTTCGCCGCCGCCGCCCGGCGCACCGCTGTGATCGGTGCGCTCCCAAGGCGAGCGAACGAACTTTCCGGCAGGGCCTTCATAAAGAGAGGAGGGGGCGTCCGCTTCGAGTTTTTCAAACGCGTTGCAAAGCCGGTCGCGCAACTCGCGAAACCATGCGCGGGCGGGCTCCTTGAAGGTCTCACTCATCGTTCAGTCTTCCGGTCTGGCGCAGTGCTTCGCCTAAAACCATCGAAAGCGCCACCGCGATATTGAGCGAGCGCAGGCCGTCGCGAATCGGAATGCGGAGCGAGCTGTCCGCGGCCGCATGCACATGGTCCGGCACGCCGGATGACTCGCGCCCGACCAGGAGCACATCCGTATTGCGAAACGCGAACGACGGGTAAGCCTGCTTCGCCTTGGTAGTGAGCAGCACCAGCCGCCGCCCGTTCGCCTTCCGCCATTCCTCGAAGGCTGCGAAGGAGACATGCCGCTCGATCTTCACGGCATCCAAATAGTCCAATCCGGCGCGGCGGAACGCGCGGTCGCTCACCGGGAAACCCGCCGGTTCGATGAAGTGCACGGGTACTCCCATGCAGGCGCCAAGCCGCATGATGGTCCCGGCGTTCTGCGGAATATCCGGTTCGTAAAGTGCGATTTCCATTGACGCTTCAATGGCCTGACGGATGCCGGGCAACAAGCGAAAACCCTTGCATAACGACTCCGTGCCGCATGGCCGGATACTGGACAATAATAGGCGCTAATGACATTAGAAGCGTTCAATTGGGGCGCCGCAATCGGCAGGATTCTGTCGATTTTTGCAGGGTTTGCGCCGCGGATTGGGCCACCGCCGACTGTCAGGCGAGTCCGTTTCGCGGCGTCTTGCTTGGGAAGCGGTCACGCTCCGTCGAGGCGATGGAAAGGACCGGAACTTGGCGAAATCCACGACAATGAACGGCGACCAGCCGACCCGGCGCGACTTTCTTTACATTGCTACCGGTGCAGTCGGCGCAGTTGGCGCCGCCGCCGCGGCCTGGCCGCTCATCCACCAGATGAACCCGGACGCTTCGGTGCAGGCGCTGGCCAGCACGGAAGTCGATCTGTCTCCAGTGAAGGAAGGCCAGATCATCACCGTGAAGTGGCGCGGCAAGCCCGTCTTCATCGCGCACCGCACCAAGAAAGAAATCGAAGAGGCGAAGGCAACCCCGCTTCGCGACCTGCCCGATCCGCAGCCCGACGACGCGCGCGTGAAGAAGGGCAAGGAGCAGTGGCTCGTGCTGGTCGGCGTCTGCACGCATCTCGGTTGCGTGCCGCTCGGTCATCAGGGCGACTATCAGGGTTTCTTCTGCCCCTGCCACGGTTCGCACTACGACACCTCCGGCCGCATCCGCAAAGGTCCTGCGCCGACCAATCTCGAAGTGCCGCCTTACGAATTTGCATCCGACACGATGGTGCGGATCGGTTGATCCGCGCGTCGTAATTGAAAACGGAATCTGAAGAATGAGCGGTCCGTCGAACTTCCAGCCGAAAAGCGCCTTCCTGAAATGGACTGAGCGCCGTCTCCCGATCCTCGGGTTGATGCATTCATCCTTCGTGGCTTACCCGACGCCGCGCAATCTGAATTACTGGTGGACCTTCGGCGGAATTCTTTCCTTCTGCCTCGGGGTCCAGATCATCACCGGCATCGTGCTCGCGATGCACTACACGCCGACCGTCGCCGGCGCGTTCGACTCGGTCGAGCACATCATGCGCGACGTGAACTACGGCTGGCTGTTGCGCTACGTGCACGCCAACGGCGCGTCGATGTTCTTCATCGCGGTCTACATCCACATTTTCCGCGGCCTCTATTACGGCTCATATAAAGAGCCGCGCGAGATCCTCTGGATTCTCGGCGTCATCATCTTCCTCCTGATGATGGCGACCGCCTTCATGGGTTACGTGCTGCCGTGGGGCCAGATGAGCTTCTGGGGCGCGACCGTTATCACCAACCTGTTCTCGGCCATTCCGGGCGTCGGCACCAAGATCGTCGAGCTGCTCTGGGGCGGTTACTCGGTCGATCAGCCGACGTTGCAGCGCTTCTTCTCGCTGCACTACCTCTTGCCGTTCATGATCGCGGGCGTCGTCATCCTGCATATCTGGGCGCTGCATGAAGTCGGCCAGAACAATCCGACCGGCATCGACGTGAAGTCCGACAAGGACACGCTGGCGTTCACGCCCTATGCGACCGCGAAGGACAACTTCGCGATGGTCTGCTTCATGATCTTCTTCGCGTGGTTCGTGTTCTACATCCCGAACTATCTCGGCCATGCCGACAACTACATCCCGGCGAACCCGCTGCAGACGCCGACGCACATCGTGCCGGAGTGGTACTTCCTGCCGTTCTACGCGATCCTGCGCGCGATCCCGAACAAGCTCGGCGGCGTGATGGCCATGTTCGCGTCGATCGCGGTGCTAGCGTTCCTGCCGTGGCTCGACCGCGCGAAGACGCGCTCGGCGCGCTATCGCCCGCTGTTCAAGCAGTTCTTCTGGATCTTCGTGATCACCTGCATCGGTCTCGGCTGGCTCGGCGCGAAACCCGCGGAAGGCGGCTACGTGATCGCTTCGCGGATTCTCACCGCGTGGTACTTCATTCACTTCCTGGTCGTGCTGCCGCTGCTCTCTTATTACGAGAAACCGTTAGCGACGCCGGGGTCAATCTCGGAG
>JAKFYO010000115.1 GCA_021730825.1 Hyphomicrobiales bacterium | reverse complement strand
AGATTTGGCAGGACTCAAAGGATTTGATCGTCGATCCGTTCTTTGTCGCCGGTCCGCAGGACATCGGTCTCGGCCTGCGGGTACTGACCTCGTTGACACGCGTTGCTTACGGTTTCGGTCTCGCTGCGGTCGTCGGCATTTTGCTCGGCGCCATTGTCGGTCAATCGACCTGGGCCATGCGCGGGCTGGACCCGATCTTTCAGGTGCTTCGCACCGTGCCGCCGCTCGCGTGGCTACCGCTTTCGCTCGCGGCATTTCGCGACGCCAATCCATCGGCCATCTTCGTGATTTTCATCACGGCGATCTGGCCGGTCATTATCAATACGGCGGTCGGCATCAGGAACATCCCGCAGGATTACCGCAACGTGGCACTCGTCCTGCAACTCAATCCGCTCGAGTATTTCTACAAGATCATGGTGCCGTCGGCCGCACCCTACATTTTCACCGGCCTTCGCATCGGCGTCGGTTTGTCATGGCTCGCGATTGTCGCTGCCGAAATGCTGACTGGCGGCGTCGGCATCGGCTTCTTCATCTGGGACGCATGGAACTCCTCGCGGCTCTCCGACATCGTTGTTGCGCTGATTTACATCGGTGTCGTCGGCTTTGTGCTCGACCGTCTTGTCGCCGGCCTCTCCACTATCGTCACCCGCGGCACCGCGAAGTCATAAGGAGCAAGCGATGTATCTCAAGATCGATCACGTCGACAAAACTTTTCAGCGCGGTTCACAGTCGACCGAAGTTTTGCGCGGCATCACGCTCGATGTGGCGAAAGGCGAGTATGTTTCCATCATCGGTCATTCCGGCTGCGGGAAGTCGACGCTTCTCAACATCGTCGCCGGACTGACGGATGCAACCAACGGCGGCGTAATCCTCGAAGGCAGGCAGGTGGATACGCCGGGCCCCGACCGCGCGGTTGTGTTTCAGAACCACTCTCTGCTGCCCTGGCTCACCGTCTATGACAACGTGCGGCTCGCAGTCGATAAGGTATTCCGCAAAACCAAGTCGCGTGCCGAGCGTGACGCCTGGACGTTGCACAATCTCGACCTCGTGCAGATGGTGCACGCTAAGGACAAGCGGCCTGCGGAAATCTCCGGCGGCATGAAACAGCGCGTCGGCATCGCCCGTGCGCTCGCGATGGAGCCGAAGGTGCTTCTGCTGGACGAGCCGTTCGGTGCGCTCGATGCGCTGACCCGCGCGAACTTGCAGGAAACGGTGATGGCGTTGCATCAGAAGCTTGGCAACACCGTCATGATGATTACGCATGACGTCGATGAAGCCGTTCTGCTCTCGGATCGAATTGTGATGATGACGAACGGCCCGGCGGCAAAGATCGGTGAGGTACTCGAAGTGCCGCTCGCGCATCCGCGTAAGCGCTTGGACCTCGTTTCTGACCCCGCTTACATCAAATGCCGTGCCGCAGTGCTGAAGTTCTTATACGAGCGGCACCGTTACGTCGAAGCGGCGTAATTCAGAAGGTCGGCGCAAGATGAAGCAGCGTCTTGTCATTGTAGGGAGCGGAATGGCGTCGGGCAGGATGCTTGAGCGCCTGCTCGATGCCGCGCCCGGCCGTTACGAGATTATGCTCTTCGGCGCCGAGCCGCACGGAAATTACAACCGCATTATGCTTTCGCCGGTGCTTGCAGGCGAAGAGACTTTCGATGGAATCGTCACGCACAGTAAAGAATGGTACGCCAAGCGAAATATTTCCTGCCGATTTGGCGAAGCTGTTACGGGCATCGATCGCAAGCGCAAGGTCGTGAGCTCACGCCAAGGCGAAACGCCTTACGACAAGCTGGTAATTGCAACCGGCTCAGCACCCTTCATTCTCCCGATTGCCGGCAAGGATCTGCGCGGTGTGGTCACGTTCCGCGATCTGGATGATGTCGAGGTCATGCTCGCTGCTGCTGCGCGCCCCGGCGCGAAAGCAGTGGTCATCGGAGGCGGTCTTCTGGGCCTGGAAGCTGCCGCCGCGCTCCGGAAGCAGGGCATGGAAGTCGTCGTGCTTCATCTCATGGGGCACTTGATGGAGCTGCAACTCGATCCGGCGGCAGGCCTGCTTTTGCAGAATGAGTTGGAGCGCCGTGGCATCAAAGTGCACTGCCATGCGCAAACGAAGGCAATTCTCGGACATAAGCGGGCCGAGGCCGTGCTGCTTGACGACGGCACAATCTATTCGGCCGAGCTTGTGGTTATGGCCGCCGGCATTCGTCCTGAAACCCGGATCGCAGTCGATGCTGGACTTCATGTTGAACGCGGGATCGTCGTCGACAACCGGATGCAGACATCCGACTCGGATATTCTCGCGGTTGGCGAATGCGTGGAGTATGACAGCCGTTGCTACGGGTTTGTCGAGCCGCTTTATGAAATGGCCGCGACTGCTGCGCTTACACTATCCGATGAATCCGCGAGTTTCGCCCCGAAGAAATTTTCGACCAATCTGAAAGTAACTGGAATTTCGTTGTTTTCGGCTGGCGAAATCGTGGGCGGCGTTGATTGTGAGCCGATCGTGCTTCGCGATCCGTCGATGGGAATTTACCGAAAACTCCTATTGCGCAACGACAAGCTCGCGGGTGCGGTGCTTCTCGGCGATACCAGCGACGGACACTGGTATCTGGATTTGATCCGCTCAGGTGATTCCGTCGATGCATTTCGAGATGATCTCGTTTTCGGCCGGGCGCTGGCAATGCAGGAGGCAGCCTAGATGTCCTCCGATTTCAATCCCGAGCAAAAGCGCTTTCTCGAAGGCTTCGCTTCCGGCCTGCAAACCGCACGTGCCGCGCGCGGCGTCTCCGCGAGCGGAACAGCCGCACCGTCTGGACCCGATGCCGCGCACTTTGCTGCGCAGGCGCGCTTTGAGGCGGAGGGCAAGAAGCTCGTTGCCGAAGAGAAAGGCAAGCGCGAGGAGAATGCTTTCGATGCTTATGCCCGGCTGAAGGATCAGGCCGAGGGCGGAAGCTATCCGAAAGGGCAGGACATCTTCCGCTGGAAGTATCACGGCTTGTTCTATGTCGCGCCGGCACAGGACTTCTTCATGTGCCGTCTGCGTATCGCAAACGGAATTCTGAAGGCTTGGCAGTTCGCGGGTCTCGCCGATATTGCCGAGCATCGCGGTGGCGGCTATTCGCATGTAACGACACGCGCGAATTTGCAGATCCGCGAGATCGCGGCCGCGCATGGTCCGGCACTGATCGAGGAGATCGTCGATCTCGGCTTGGCGACCAAAGGCTCTGGCGCGGATAATATCCGCAACGTCACCGGCACGCCGACCGCCGGCATTGACCCGCAGGAATTGCTAGATACGCGGCCATATGCCCGCGAGTGGCATCACCGCATTCTGAACGATCGCGGGCTCTATGGCCTGCCGCGCAAATTTAATGTCGCCTTCGACGGCGCAGGCATTATTCCCGTACTCGAAGACACCAACGATATCGGCTTTCAGGCGGTCGAGGTGCTGGATGGCTTCGGCATTGAACCGGGCGTGTGCTTCCGGCTCGCGCTTGGCGGTATCACCGGTCATAGAGATTTCGCACGCGACACCGGCGTTATTGTTAAGCCTGCGGATGCGGGCAACGTCGCGGACGCCATTGTCCGCGTTTTCATCGATCACGGCGACCGCACCAACCGCAACAAGGCGCGGCTGAAATACGTGCTCGATGACTGGGGTTTCGAAAAATATCTGGAAGCGGTCGAGGAAAAGCTCGGCACGAACTTCGTTCGCGCTTCCAAAGAAGCCGTCAAGCCGAGACAGCGCTTCGACCGGCTCGCGCATATCGGCGTGCATCCGCAGAAGCAAAAAGGGTTGCACTGGATTGGCGTCGTGCTGCCAGTCGGAAAAATCACCGCGGCGCAGATGCGCGGCCTTGCAAAGATTTCGAATGAAATCGGCGACGGCGATATTCGTCTGACCGTATGGCAGAACCTCCTGATCTCAGGTGTGCCTTCGGACAAGATAGCGCTTGCAGAAACGGAGATTGAAAAACTCGGTCTGACCACGAAGGCGGCTTCTGTCCGCGCAGGCCTTGTTGCCTGCACCGGTAATACCGGTTGTCGCTTTGCGGCGTCGGATACGAAGGGCCATGCCGCTGCCATTGCCGATTATTGCGAGGCGCGCGTGCAGCTCGACGGTCCGGTGAACATTCATCTCACCGGGT
>JAKFYO010000356.1 GCA_021730825.1 Hyphomicrobiales bacterium | reverse complement strand
GTCGCGCCGCTTGGTTTCGCGGGTCAGCGAAATACCGATCTCGACGAGATCGCGCACGATCTGTTCGACATCGCGGCCGACATAACCGACCTCGGTAAACTTCGTCGCTTCCACCTTCAGGAACGGAGCGTTTGCGAGCTTCGCGAGACGGCGCGAAATCTCTGTCTTGCCGACGCCGGTCGGCCCGATCATCAGGATGTTTTTGGGAAGCACTTCCTCGCGCAGCTTGTCGTCGAGCTGCAAACGCCGCCAGCGGTTACGCAAAGCAATCGCAACTGCGCGCTTGGCGTCGTGCTGGCCGACGATGAAGCGGTCGAGTTCGGAAACGATTTCGCGAGGCGAGAAGTCGGACATGGAAACTCTGTTACTGGCCAAGGTTAAGGGCCTATGGCGGTTTGCCAGGCTTTGACGGATTCGAAGGGGTAAATGAACATCAGGATGTTCAGAGCTAAGTTGTCGCGGATTACATAGGCAGCGAGCGCCTCCATCGCCAGTGCCAGCACGACGGTGACGAGCACCGGGGCGCGCCACGCAACGAGGAAGCCGAGCGACATCCAGACCACATCCATCACCGAATTGATGATGCTGTCGCCGACATAACCGAGTGAAGCGGTATTGTTACGGTAATATTCGATCACCAAAGGCGTGTTCTCGACCACTTCCCATGCCGCTTCGAGAAAAACAGCGACCGCGAAACGCCACGCGGTCGACGCTTTGCGAAACACTGCCCAGGCGAAGAAGTAGAAGATGAAGCCGTGAATGATGTGCGACGGCGTGTACCAGTCGCTCAGGTGTTGCGAGTTACCTGGGCCAAACGCATTCCCTTCCCACAACTTCACAAAGCCACAGGTGCAGATCGGGTGACGGCCCATCGCATAAAGAATGATCGCTTGCAGCACGACGATGCCGAGGGCTGCGAAAAGAAACAGACGCGTTCTGCGTGCCGTCTCATAATGCTCCGACGGCGGCGCAGAAATGTTCATCCGATGGTCTCGATGGTTACGTTGCGGTTGGTGTAGATGCAGATGTCAGCCGCGATATCGAGTGCGCGTCGCGCGATCTCTTCTGCATTATGCGGCGAGTCCGCGAGCGCACGCGCAGCGGCGAGCGCGAACGATCCGCCGGAGCCGATACCTGCGATTCCTGCTTCCGGCTCCAGCACATCGCCGGTGCCTGCAAGCAGAAGCGTGATGTCTTTATCGGCCACTAGCATCATGGCTTCGAGACGGCGCAGATAGCGGTC
Source organism: Hyphomicrobiales bacterium (assembly GCA_021730825.1). Taxonomy (GTDB): domain Bacteria; phylum Pseudomonadota; class Alphaproteobacteria; order Rhizobiales; family Xanthobacteraceae. The sequence continues at coordinate 2,911 of JAKFYO010000356.1, read as the reverse complement.
CGTGCGCCAGTCCTTGGCAAGCTCGACACAGGCACGCGCTAGCTGGCCTTTGTGCTGTTCGAGTTTTGCTTCCAACCGGTCGAACAAGGTGAGCGCGTCCGCGGTGGCCCCGGCAAAGCCGCCGATCACCTCGCCGCCGGACAAGCGCCGGACCTTCTTCGCGTTCGATTTCATGACGGTATTGCCGAACGAGACCTGGCCGTCGCCGGCGATCGCGACCTTTCCGCCTTTGCGGACGGCGACGATCGTGGTGCCGTAGAAAACATCGGGTTTATGGGGGGTACTCATGGGTGATAACTGCCTCCGGCCCCTTATTTAGGGCGTGAAAAGCCTTCCGCAAACCATCCGGAAAGGTGATGCGGGCATTGTGTGGCGGCCCATAAAAAGGGCTGCTATTACCCGCGCCTTCGAGGAGCTGCACTATGCGTACCGGCGAAATCGCCCGCAAAACCAAGGAAACCGAGATTTCGGTGAAGGTTAATCTCGATGGCAAGGGCCAGAACGAGATCGCGACCGGCATCGGCTTCTTCGACCACATGCTCGACCTTCTCTCGCGCCACGCGCGGATCGACATGACGGTCAAGGCAAACGGCGACCTGCACATCGACCACCACCACACGACCGAAGATGTCGGCATCGTGCTTGGCCAGGCCGTGAAAAAGGCGCTCGGCGATATGCGCGGCATCACGCGCTACGCGAGCCTCTATATGCCGATGGATGAAGCGCTGACGCGGGTTGCGATCGACGTCTCCGGCCGTCCCGTGCTCGTTTTCAAAGTCGAGTTTCCGCGCGACAAGATCGGCGATTTCGACAGCGACCTCGTGCGCGAATTCTTTCAGGCGTTCGCGATGAATGCAGGCATCACGCTGCACGTCGAAACGCTTTACGGCGATAACGCGCATCACGTGGCCGAAAGCTGCTTCAAGGGTCTGGCGCGGGCGCTTCGAATAGCGCTTTCGATCGATCCTTCGGCCGCCACGGAAATTCCATCTACCAAGGGTAGCCTTGGTGCGTAACGAGCGCGCGTGATCCGGAACGGGTCGCGCCAAGAATAAAACGAAGAATAAAAACTAGTCAGGGCGTCGAACGTGGCGACTTATTTGGTTTTCGAACCTGCGGACGGAGCGCGCACGCAAAGCAATGCGGAGCGCGTCGTTTTCCTGCGCGAAAAATTCTCGCCCTGGGCTTTCGTGCTGACCCCGTTTTGGCTGCTGCGCTACCGGCTGTGGCTCGCTTTCCTGATCTGGCTTGTCGTCTTCACGCTGATTACGGTGGTTGGCGGCTTGCTCGGATTTGGTCCGTATGCCGCACTCGCCGCTTCGCTGTTTCCCTCCATCATTGTCGGACTTGAGGCGATCAATCTTCGCGCGCGGAAACTTCTCAAGCGCGGCTATCGTGACGCGGGCGTCGTGATTGCCGAAGACATGGAAACCGCCGAGCGGCGCTTCTTTGAAACCTGGAAAGACGCATCTCCGGCCGAAATGCCGGCGAAGAGCGACTTTCCTTATGCGCCGAACGCGGCGCCGCCGGCTTATCCCGACACAAAACTCGCGGTCGCTTCTGCAGAGCAGAACGTGATCGGCATGTTTCCGACAGGTCAGCGATGACGGTCGCGGTGATCGATTACGGTTCCGGCAACCTGCACTCTGCCGCCAAGGCGCTGGAGCGCGCGTCGCGCGAGGGCGGCACCAACGCGAAAATTCTGGTCACAAACGATCCCGACGATGTGCGGCGCGCGGAGCGCATCGTGCTTCCGGGCGTCGGCGCATTCGCAGACTGCAAGCGCGGTCTGGATGCGGTCTCCGGCATGGTCGCGGCACTAAACGAAGCCGTGCTGAAGAAGGGAAAACCGTTCTTCGGTATCTGCGTCGGCATGCAGTTGCTTGCCGAGCGCGGGCTCGAACACGGCATGTCAAACGGACTGGGCTGGTTGCGCGGCGAAGTCGATCGCATCAGCCCTAGCGATCCTTCGCTTCGTATCCCGCACATGGGCTGGAATACGTTGCGCATGAAGCGCAAGCACGCGCTTCTTGAAGGCATCGATTTGGGTGATCGCGGCCAGCACGCTTATTTTGTCCACTCGTACCACTTCAAACCCGGCGATAACGCCGATCTGGTTGCCGAAGCGGATTACGCCGGTTCGATCACGGCCATGGTCGCGCGCGACAATATCGCGGGTTCGCAATTTCATCCCGAGAAAAGCCAGAAGCTGGGGCTCGCTTTGCTCGCCAATTTTCTTCGGTGGAAACCGTGATTTTATTTCCTGCGATCGATCTGAAAAACGGCGAAGCCGTACGCCTGCAACAAGGCGACATGGCACGCGCGACTGTGTTCAACACCAACCCGGCCAAGCAGGCGAAGGCTTTTCAGGATCAAGGCTTCGAGTGGCTGCATCTCGTCGATCTCGACGGCGCGTTTGCGGGGAAGCCCGTGAATGCCCTTGCGGTCGCGCAAATTCTGAAGACCGTGAAAATTCCGGTGCAGCTCGGCGGCGGCATCCGCAACATGAAAACGGTCGAGGCGTGGCTCGGCGAAGGTATTTCGCGCGTCATCATCGGCACTGCCGCGGTGCGCGAACCGGAATTCGTCAAACAGGCGGCGCGGAAGTATCCGGGCAAAATCGCAATCGGCATCGATGCGCGCGGCGGCAAAGTTGCGATCCACGGCTGGGCTGAGGAAACGCAGCTTGAGGCGATCGAAGTCGCAAAGCTGTTCGAAGGTGCGGGGGTCGCCGCGATCATCTACACCGACGTCGAGCGCGACGGCATGTTGCAAGGCTTGAATCTCGACAGCACCCTTGCACTCTCTGAAGCCGTTTCGATTCCGGTGATAGCGTCGGGCGGTTTCGCTTCCATCGATGACGTGAAAGCGCTGCTGGAGCCGCGCGCGAAAAAACTCGAAGGCGCGATTG
>JAKFYO010000113.1 GCA_021730825.1 Hyphomicrobiales bacterium | reverse complement strand
GCGCCCAGGATCGCGATCCGCGTTTTGGTGGCGCTCATTGGCCTACTCCTAGTGTCCCGAATCCGAAGTTCGCTTGACAGTGCCGCGAGTCCTTCCGCGAACTTCGGATTCGAAAGGACACTAGGAAACTAAGATTCTCTAATGTGGCTTTGGTTCGCAGGTCCGTAAACCAGTTCACTGCGGGCCAATACGGACCTGCGAACCGCCACATTAGAAAGGGAGTGACGCTTACCCGAATTGGCCCGGCGAATAAAGCGGCTTGGCCAATAGGCGAGCGAGAAAACCGCCCGCCCCCTTATTTGGTTCCCCGGCGCATCGCGACAAGGCTAACGAAATGCATCGCGACATGCGCGGCGGCGATGGCTGTTATCTCGGATTGGTCATAGGGCGGCGACACTTCCATGACGTCGAAGCCGACGAAATTGATCGGCGCGAGCAGGCGCAACATCATCAGCGCTTCGCGGCTCGTAAGCCCGCCCGCCACCGGCGTGCCGGTGCCCGGCGCGAACGCCGGATCGAGCGCGTCAATGTCGAAGCTGAGATAGGCTTTCTTCTTCCCTACCCGCTTCAGAATTTTCTTTGCTACCGCCGCGACGCCAAGCGTTTCGACCGCGTTGCCGTGAACTATCTCGATGTCATGCGTCGCAGGTGCATGCGTGCGGATGCCGATCTGAATCGAATGCTTCACGTCGATCAGACCCTCGATTGCGGCACGCGCCACGAACGACCCGTGGTCGATACGGCCTGCCTCCGGATGCCAGGTGTCCTGATGCGCGTCGAACTGCACGAGCGCGAGCGGCCCGTGCTTCGCCGCATGCGCTTTCAAAAGCGGATAGGTCACGAAGTGATCGCCGCCGAGCGTGAGCAGCGTGGCGCCGGTCGCCAAAATCTCTTTCGCCTGTTTCTCGATTTCGCGCGGCACCTCGTCGTGATTGCCGTAATCGAGCGAACAGTCGCCGACATCGACCGCCGAGAGCTTCGCAAACGGATCGAAGCCCCACGGATATTGCGGGTCGCCTTCGAGGATCGCGGAAGCGGCGCGGATCGCGCGCGGGCCGAAGCGCGTGCCGGGCCGGTTCGAGGTCGCGGCATCGAACGGCACGCCCCAGATTGCGAGGTCTGCACCCGCAGCGCTTTTCGCGTAATGCCGCCGCATGAAGGAGAGCGCGCCGCCATAGGTCGGCTCGTTCACGCCGCCGCGGATAGTCTCGCCCTTGAAGGCGTTGTCGGCGGGACGCGGACGTCGCGGCGTGCTGGATTTCTTGTTTGTCATCGCGGTTTCGTTGATCGGGGCCGATTGAGAGGCTAGTCTTATCGCAACAACGCCATACACCCCAAACAAGGAAACTCTTCCCATGGCCGTAGACGGAAAGTGGAATATCGCAATCGACACGCCGATGGGCACCCGCCAGGCCGAAATCGAGTTCAAGACCGACGGCTCGAGCTTGTCCGGCACCCAGTCCGCCGATGGCCAATCCGGCCCACTGCAGGACCCCACCATCGACGGCAATAAAGTCTCGTGGAAAGTCGACATCACCAACCCGATGCCGATGACCTTGACCTTCACCGGCACGGTCGATGGCGATAAAATCAGCGGCGATGCCGACACCGGAACCTTCGGCGCCTTCCCCTTCTCGGGAAGCCGCGCGTAACCCTCTGAATACTCCGCTCATCAAACCGGCGGGCGCTTTCGAGCGCCTGCTTCGCCGTGCACGTTACCGGCTGATGCGGCTGCTTAACCGCGAGCGTTTCACCGTCAAGGCGCAGGGGCTGAATTTCGTCGTCGGCCACAAGGACCTTATCGACTATCACCTCGCGCTCGACGGCTCATGGGAATCGACGCAGCTCAACCGCTTCGCGGAAATCTCGGGCAAAGTGCCGATGGATGTCTTTCTCGACATCGGCGCCAACGCCGGCTTTTACAGCGTGATGGTCGCCGCGAACGATCTCGCAAAAGAAGTGATCGCGTTCGAACCCGATCCCGGCAACTACGCTCGGCTGAAAGCAAACCTTGAAGCCAATAATCTTCAGGAAGAAGTCTGGGCGCTGCAAGTGGCGCTCGGCGATAAAGCCGACGAAGTGACGCTCACCGAGTCCAACGAATACAATCGCGGCGAGTCCTACATCACCCAGCCCGACATGCCCGCGGGCGCGATCACGCATCGCGTGAAACAGGTGAAGTTCGACGACGAGTACCAGATCAAGGGCAAGCACATCCTCGTCAAGATGGACATCGAGGGCTACGAGTTCCACGCGCTGGCCGGCATGGAGCGGACGCTGCGCGACAACCTCTGCTACCTCCAGGTCGAGCTCTACTCGGACAAGATCGAAGAGCTGAAAGCGCTGTTCCAGCGGTTCAACTACCGTTTCCTTGGCACTTTCGAGATCGACCACTATTTCACCAATATCCGGGGCGTTGAGTAACCTCTGCTCCTCCCCTGACGACGTGAAAGACGACATGGCGGAATCCGCCGTGGCATATTGATCCAAATCGATTCGCAAACACGGACTCCGAGAATGGCCAAGGCCAAGAAAGCCAAAGCTAAACCTGCTTCACGCGGCAAGGCGCGCGAGGAAGCCGACCTGTTCGGGGGCGCTAAGAATGGCGGCCGTGGCAAGGCGGGCCGCGAAGCCGCGCGCGGTGGCGGCAAAAGCTATGACGCGCACTCGATCGAGGTGCTGGAAGGGCTCGAGCCCGTCCGCCGCCGTCCCGGCATGTATATCGGCGGCACCGACGCCAAAGCCTTGCACCACATCTTCGCGGAAGTGATCGACAACGCGATGGACGAAGCGGTCGCGGGACATGCGACCTTCATCGACGTCCAGATGACGGATGACGGCTTCATCCGCGTCACCGACAACGGCCGCGGCATTCCGGTCGGCATGCATCCGAAATTCAAGAACAAGTCGGCGCTGGAAGTCATTCTCACGACGCTTCACGCGGGCGGCAAATTCTCCGGCGAATCCTACGAGACTTCCGGCGGCCTGCACGGCGTCGGCGTCTCGGTCACGAACGCACTTTCCGAAACACTGGAAGCCGAAGTCGCACTCGGCGGTGTGCTCTATCGCCAGACTTACAAGCGCGGCACGCCGCAAGGCCCGCTGAAGGCCGTGCAAAAGGGCGTGAAGAAACGCGGCACCTCGATCCGCTTCACGCCGGACCCGCTTATCTTCGGCGACGACGCGAAGTTCGAGCCCGACCGCGTGTTCCGCATGACCAAGGCGAAAGCCTATCTATTCGGTGGCGTCGAGATCCGCTGGTCGTGCGACAAGTCGCTGGTCAAAGGCACGGACGTGCCGGAGAAAGAGTCGTTCCACTTCGAAAACGGTTTGCGCGATTATCTCGCGAACAACATCGAGAAGCGCACGCGCGTTCACAAAGACATCTTCGGCGGGAAAAGCGAGAAGAAGTCGGGACACGGCGCGGTGGAATGGGCAGTCGCGTGGATCGCGGACGAAGACGGCTTCGTCAATTCATACTGCAACACGATCCCGACGCCGGACGGCGGCACGCATGAAGCTGGCCTGCGCACTGCGTTGCTCAAAAGCATGAAGGATTACGCCGACCGCACCGGCAACAAACGAGCAGCGGCAATCACCGCCGACGACGTGATGGATGGCGCGACTGCGATCGTTTCCGTCTTCATTCGCGATCCGGAATTTCAGGGTCAGACCAAAGACCGTCTCGCAAACCCGGAAGCACAAAAGCTCGTCGAAAACACGCTGCGCGATGCCTTCGACAACTTCCTCGCCGGCAATACGCTGGAAGCAAACAAGCTTCTCGAATGGGCCGTCGAGCGCGCGGAAGAACGCGCACGCCGCCGCACCGAGAAAGAAATCTCGCGCAAGTCCGCGGTGCGGAAGCTCCGCCTCCCCGGCAAGCTTGCCGACTGCTCGAATGCTTCCGCGAAAGATTCCGAAATCTTCATCGTCGAAGGCGACTCGGCCGGCGGCTCCGCGAAACAGGCCCGCGACCGCCGCACGCAAGCCGTGCTGCCGTTGCGCGGCAAAATTCTGAACGTGGTGAGCGCCGGTCGCGGCAAGCTTGCCGCCAACCAGCAGCTTGCGGATTTGATGCAGGCGCTCGGCTGCGGCTCCGGTGCGCATTATGTCGACAGTGCGTTACGCTATGACCGCGTCATCATCATGTGCGACGCCGACGTT
>JAKFYO010000146.1 GCA_021730825.1 Hyphomicrobiales bacterium | reverse complement strand
GCGTGACTGAGCTTGGCGACAAGCTCGGGCCCCTGCTCTGGCAATTCGCGCCAACCAAGAAATTCGACGAAGCCGATTTCGGAAAGTTTCTAGAACTCTTGCCGCAGAAATTCGACGGACGAAAAATCCGCCATGTCGTGGAGCCCCGCAACGAAACGTTCTCGACGCCCGCCTTTATCAAGCTAGCAAGGAGCTTCGGCGTTTCGGTCTGCTACACCGATCACATCGACTACGTGAATATCGCCGACATCACCGGCGATTTTGTCTATGCGCGGCTCCAGCGCGGCAAAGATAAAGTGAAAACCGGCTATCCGCCCAAGGACATCGAAGTCTGGGCGAAGCACGCAAAAGCATGGGCATCAGGCAAAGACGTCGCCTCGCTCCCGCACGCAGACAAAACGAAACCCGCCGCCAAGCCGCGCGACGTTTTCATCTATTTCATTCATGAAGGCAAAGTCCGCGCGCCTGCGGCGGCGCAGGAATTGATCAGGAAGCTGAAGTAATCAATCCAGCGTCCGCCTGAAGCGCGTCACCGCAATCGTCATCGCGAACAGCATCAGCACGAACAGCGCAATCATATCGTATTGCAGCTCCGCAAATCCCGCGCCCTTCAGCATGATCGAGCGCACGATGCGCAAGTAATGCGTGAGCGGGAGCGCTTCGCCGATCCATTGCGCCCAGCCAGGCATCCCGGCGAACGGGAACATGAAGCCGGAAAGCAGAATGTTCGGCAGGAAAAACATGAAGGTCATCTGGATCGCCTGCAACTGGTTCTGTGCGACCGTCGAGAACGAATAGCCGATCGAAAGATTGGTCGCGATGAAAAGCGTAGACAACAGCGCGAGCAGAAACAGGCTTCCCAATATCGGCACGCCAAAGAGAAAGACCCCGAAGCCGATAATCAACGTCGCCTGCGTGAAGCCGACCATGATGTAGGGAATGATTTTCCCAACCATGATTTCCAGCGGCGAAATCGGCATCGAAAGCAGGCTCTCCATTGTCCCGCGCTCGACCTCGCGCGTGACCGAGAGCGCCGTAAAGATCAGCATGGTCATCGTAAGAATCGTGCCAACGAGACCCGGTACGATATTGAGCGAACTCACTCCGGCCGGGTTGTAGCGCGCGTGGCTTCTGATCTCGAACAGGGGTTCGGTCTGATCCGGCAACATGCGCTCGTTCTTCAGCGCAAGCTCGACGATGCGCCCGAGCGACCCTAACGCCGTGCCGGAGGCGACCGGATCGGTCGCATCCGCAGCAACAAGTAACGCGGGCTTGTCCCCTCGCCGCAATGCGCGCTCGAAGCCCGCCGGAATTTCGATTGCGAACAGCACTTTTCCAGACGCAAGCACGCGGTCGAATTCCTCCGCCGACGACAGGCGGTGTGTGATCTTGAAATACTGCGTACGCTCGATGGCAGCTAAGATAGCGCGGCCCACATCACTCGTTTCCTGCAGCAGCACCGCCGTTGGCAGATTGCGCGGCGTCGTGTTGATCGCGAAGCCGAACAGCACGAGCTGCATCACCGGGATCATCACGATCATCGCGAACGAAACGCGGTCGCGGCGAAGCTGGATGAATTCTTTCGTCAGCATCGCGCGAACGCGACGCCAGAAACCCGGAGCGCGAATGATGTCGAAGAAGCTCATTGAAAATTATCCTTCGAGCGATTCATCAGTTCGATGAAAACGTCTTCGAGCGAAGGCTCCGAGCGCGTCCAGACGAATTTCTTATCGGCGCGATAAGGCTTGATCGCAGCTTCCAGTTTCTTCTCGTCGCGGCCCGACACGTGCAGGCTGGTGCCGAAGGGTGCCACCATGTCCACGCCGGGTTTACCGTCGAGTTGATGCAGGAGATTTTGCAGGTCCTCGCCGCTCACGTTGTAAGTAATCAAGCTCGACTGCTCGATCACCTGATCGACCGTGCCATGTGTGAGCAACTCGCCATAAGCGATATATGCGATCTCGTGGCAGCGCTCGGCTTCGTCCATGTAGTGCGTGGAGACGAGCACCGTGAGCCCGTCGTTGGCGAGCGCATGAATTTCGTTCCAGAATTCGCGCCGCGCTTTCGGGTCGACGCCCGCGGTCGGCTCGTCGAGGAGAAGAAGCTGCGGGCTCGGCAACGTGCAGGCGCCAAGCGCAAGGCGCTGCTTCCAGCCGCCGGAAAGCTGCGCTGCCAGTTGCTCCTCGCGCCCATGAAGTCCGAGCCGTTCGATCATTTCGCGCGCGGCCTTGCCGGGAGCGCCAAGACCGTAGATGCGCGCGACGAATTCTAAATTCTCGCGTACCGATAAATCCTGATAGAGCGAAAACTTCTGCGTCATGTAACCGACGTGGTTCTTGATCTGATCGGCCTCGGTGCGGATGTTGTAGCCGAGACAGGTGCCCTCGCCGCTGTCCGGCGTGAGCAAGCCGCAAAGCATTCGGATCGTCGTGGTCTTGCCGGAGCCGTTCGGCCCGAGAAAGCCGTAGATCGAGCCGCGCTTCACCTGCATCGAAAGATCGCGCACCACCACGCGGCCGTCGAAAGACTTCGTCAGCCCCTTCACGTCAATCGCGATGTCGGATGCATGCGCCATTACTTTTTCTCGTGCGGCATGACCGTGACGCTTACCGGCTGGCCGACGCGCATATCGGCGGGCTTCTCCGGCAACGCCTCGACGAGAAATACGAGCTTGCTCCGCTCTTGCTCGCTGTAGATCACGGGCGGTGTGTATTCGGCCTGCTTTGCGATGAAGCTGATCTTCGCGTTCTGCGCGCCGCAGCCATCGCAATGCACGGCAACCGTATCGCCGATTGTGATGCGCGGCAGCATCGCCTGCGAAACATAGAAGCGGACCTTCACATTGCCCGGCGGCAGGATCGCAAGAATTGGGCGGCCCGCAACCACAAGCTCGCCCTCGCGGAAATAAACCTGCTGTATAACGCCGCTTACCGGGCTCACGATCGTGCGCCGCGTAAGCTTCGTCTGCGCGGAATTAAGTTTCGCTTCCGCCTCGCGAAGGGCCGCCTGGGTATCGTCGTAAGACTTCTGCGTTCCGCTGTTTGTCTTTACCAGTTGTTCGGCGCGCGAGAAAGCCGCGCGGGCATTTTCAAGTGCCGCACGCGCGGAAAGCTCGTCCGCCTTCTGCAAATCCGCCTCCAGCGAAAACAGCGGCGAACCTTTCGGCACGTTGTCGCCTTCGCGCACTTTCAGGACTTCGATGCGTCCGTTCTCGTCAGGGCCGACGAAGATGAGATTGGCTTCGATCCATCCTTGAAAGTTCTGGCCGCCGTTTTGCCCGCAGGCAGCGAGCACGGCGAGAATGGGGAGCAGCAACAATAAACGGAACAGCTTCATGACCGCTCCTCCTTGTCGAACAGATTTTCGATATGCGCCTTCATCAGCGCTTTTGCGTCGAGCGGCTCGAACTTGTCGAACATCGATTTCCACATGATCGCAGTGAGCGCAGGCGCAACGATCAGTTGCGGAAAGCGCACCAGCGTATCGCTCTTGAGTTCGCCTTCCTTCACTGCGCGTTGTGCACGGGCACGAAAGGCACCAAGGCCACGAGAAATTACTTCGCGATAATAAAACTCCGCGAGCTTCGGAAAGCGCGGACCTTCGGTCAAAATCAGGCGCACAATGTCCTTGCGGCGCGTTCCGATCACCTGCTCGACAAAAAGATCGGCGACGCGGTGTGCAAGCTCGCGTAACGGCACAGGCTTCGCTTCCTTGCCGCCGGCAAGCACCGCCTCAAGCATGCCCATCACAGGACTGATCTGCGTGCGGAGCAACTCCTGAAACAGCGATTCCTTATCCTTGAAATAGAGATAGATCGTGCCTTTTGCGACATTCGCGCGTTTCGCGACATCGTCGAGACGCGCTAAGGCAAAGCCGTTCTGCGAAAACTCGTCGAGCGCCGCTGCGAGGATGAGTTCGCGCTTGTCCATGCCCTGCTCGGGGCGGCGCGCCGGCTTACCCGCCGCCGCTTTCGGCTTGTTCTTGGCTTGCGTTCTCATTGGCAAAATATGACTGACTAGTCAGTCATAAGTCAAGCGGCCGGGCCAATTCAAAAAAACTATTGAATTCAATGAATTAGGCTGCGTGTCACTCGCCGCAGGCGAAAGGCAGTTCGCGGGCGATCTGCGTCCCGCCGGAGATCAGCGTCGCCTCCATGAGCTGGCAATCCAGATTGGAGA
>JAKFYO010000121.1 GCA_021730825.1 Hyphomicrobiales bacterium | reverse complement strand
GGCTCATGGTAAAGCCGATGCCGCATAGAAGCGAGATCCCGAACACCTGCGGCTTGCTGGCGCCGGCAAGGTCGTTGGCATTCTCGGAACGGTATGGCTGCTGGTGCGGCTCGACTTGGCGGATCTGCCTGCCGGCGCCAGCAAGCCGCAGGTGTTCGGGATCTCGCTTCTATGCGGCATCGGCTTTACCATGAGCCTGTTCATTGCGCTGCTCGCATTCAGCGATGTGTCGATCCAGGACCGCGCCAAGTTCGGAATTCTGGGAGGCTCGCTGATCGCAGGCGTGCTCGGCTATCTCGTGCTGCGATTTGTGAAGCGCGAGGCGCTTGCGCCGAAGTGATTACTCCACCGCGAAATTCAGAATCTCGCTGACGAACTTCTCCCACGCCGGAGTGCCCGGTAGGGGCACGTGATTTTCCGTCTCGAGCGTCACGAACCGCGCACCCGGAATTGCTGCGGCAATCGCGCGGCCTTGCGCGTAAGGCACAACGTTGTCTTGGCGCGCATGAATCACGAGCGTCGGTACCCTGACTTGCGGCAGAAGATCGATCACGTCGATGTCGTCGCAGGCCGAGCGCAGCCGTGCGGCGTTAACGCCTGACGTCGCCATGCGTTGCATGTCGGAAAACCATTTGATCTGTTCCGTCGAGCCATTCGGCAGATAGATCGAGCTGAAAGCGCGCATGAAGGCAGAACCTTCCGAGCCCCAGCCTTGCCGCATCAGCGCGAGAAGTGCCTGACCTTTCTCGCGATCCGCCGCATCTCCGCTCCTGTTCCGGCCTTGCGCGTAGCCGCCGTAAAGAATGAGCTTCGAGACGCGCGAAGGATGCTTCACTGCATAAGCGATCGCAGCCGCGACACCTTGCGAAAGACCGAGCAGCGCAAAACGATCCTTCTTGATCGTTGCCGTCACCGCATCGAGGTCGCGCAGGAACCCGTCGAAGGAAATATCCGAAACATCGCGGTCGGCTAGCCCGCTGCCGCGCCCGTCATAGCGCACCAGACAAAGCTGTTCGGCAAACCGGGAGAACAGCGGCGACCAGATCGGGCTCTGCCAGTCGAATTCGAGATGATTGAGCCAGTTCGCGGTTTTCAGGAGCACAGGCCCGCCGCCCGAACGGCCGATCGCGAGATTCACGCCATCGGACGAGCGCGCGAAGGTGATGTCCTGATGCTTGATTTCAGCGGCACGGGCAGCGCTCTCCTGCACAGGCGCGCCCTGTTCGCGGACTTCGCCGACAAAGCGCACGCCCTTGCGCGCGATGGTTTTGATCAGCCGTTGATCGGCGCCGCTGTCGCCGATCGCATTGCGCGCGGCATTGATGCGGGACGCCAGCGCCGACTCCGAAACGATCCGGCCTTTCCAGACATGCTCGATCAGGTCGTCGCGGCTGACGACCTCGTCACGCCGCCGGATCAGAAATTCGAGGAGATCGAACACCTGCGGCTCGACCGGAACCTCAACGCCATTCCCGCGCAGTTCCCGGCGGGCTGCGTCGAGCGTGAAATTATCGAATTGAAACAACAATTTAGCGCCACCTCTCGGGCTTTGTACGATTCAAGCGAATCCCAAGGAAAAGGCAAGGCTATCTAAAAGCGGGCGGCCGCATGCGCGGGCACCTTCATCCCATCAAAACCGATGGAGATGGCCATGCAGAACGAAATCTTTGAGACGAAGCGCACCCCCGAAGGCGCGATCGACATTCAGCACTATGCGCGCAGTGCCCTTGCCGAGCGCCGCGCGGCGAAAAACAAAGCCATGCGCAAGCTCGGCCGCGGCACCAAGCGCGTAACGCTTACGATCCTCGGCTTCGTCTTGTTCTGGAATATCCCGCCGATGGGGTCGTCCGGTGCGAAGGACATGCCCTATCGCTGACAGCGTTCCTCGGGCAGACTTGCCGCATCAATCACGATTCCTGCGCGGCAGCTTTGTACCGTTCCCTGCTTTCCCTTTTGCTCATTCTGCCTGCGGCGCTCGTTTCGCAGAACGCTTCCGCGCAGCGCGGCGGCGAAGTCACGGTTACGATCACCCCTGGGCCGGAAATCAAGGCCGAGTTGCCGAACTACGTCGCGAGCGGCGAACACCGCCTGCACTTTCAGAATACAACCTCGCGCGATGCAAAAATTCTGTCGATGGAATTGCTGTTCGTCGATCAGCTCGAACGCGCCACGACCTGCGACAACTTCTTCGGCAACACCATCGGCGCCGCCGTTCGCAAGTACGATCTAAGGAATATCGAAGTGCCCTCGGCGAAATCCGCCACGGCCACGACAAAAATGCTGCCGTTCGACGGCCATCCGGACAACGGCCGCGTTGAACCTGCCTTCCACGACGACAAAGTGAAGCGCTACACGCTCCTCGCCTGTTATAAGTTCCTATTCGAACTCGATGGCGCCGAGCTTGAAGTCTATCAGCTGGCCGGACGCTGGACTTTCGACCGCAAGACCGGGAAGCAGCTCGCGAAAAATACCCGGACGAAGATCGAGCTGTTGCCGCGCTAGGCTGAACTAGACGCCGCCCTTGCGCGTCACATCCAGCATCCGCCTGCACTCGCCCAATTCGTAAAGCGTCGCTTTCAAGAGGCGCACGGCTTCCGCGGGCAGCCGCAAGCTGCCCGGCGCTTCCGGCATCGGCGCGCGGGGCGCGGATGGCCGCATCTGCGGCTCCACCGCACGCGGCTCATAGCGATCGTCCTGCGATACGCGCGGTTCATATCGCTCTTCCGGGGCGCTGCGCATCTGCACGCGCGGGTCTTCGCGATCCGGCGCCGGTGCGAACTTCCGGAACGGAATTGCGGGACCGTCATCTTCATATTCACGCGACGGCGCCTGCTGTTGCGGCTGTGCGCGCGGAACTTCCACGATGCGCGGCATTTCCGGCTCGACCCGCGGACGCTGTGGCGCAGCGAAGCTGACAACCCCGCCGCGTGCGCCGGCGGACACGCTCAGATTCTCCGCGTCGGCTTCCAGAGCGTCCTGATCGAAATTGATGTCGCGCAGCCGCGCCGGATCCGTTTCCGCCGAGCGGCCAATCGTCTGCACATAGCGCAGACCCTGATCTTTCAGGATCTGCTGCACGCCGCGGATCGTATAACCCTCTCCGTAGAGAAGATGACGAATACCGCGCAGGAGATCGACGTCATCGGGCCGGTAGTAGCGGCGTCCGCCGCCACGCTTCATCGGCTTGATCTGCGCGAAACGTGTTTCCCAGAAGCGCAAGACATGCTGCGGCAAGTCGAGGTCGTCTGCGACCTCGCTGATCGTTCGGAATGCGTCCGGACCTTTTTCCACCTAACAACGTCCCGCCTGACGTTGGGCGGTCAGCGTTTTTTCGCGTCGCCGTTCCGCCCGTTGATTCGCTGCTTAAGGATATTCGATGGTTTGAAAACCATCACCCTTCGAGGCTCAATCGGAACCTCTTCTCCCGTCTTTGGATTGCGGCCTACCCGCTCGCCCTTCTGACGGACGATGAAGGACCCGAATGAGGAGAGCTTTACGTTCTCGCCGCGCGCTAACGAGTCGGCGAGCTCGGTAAGAACGAGTTCAACAAGTGCTGCCGATTCCGTGCGCGACAAGCCGACCTTCTGGTAGACGACTTCACTCAGGTCAGCGCGCGTGATGGTCTTCCCGCTCATTGCCGCCCCCGCGGTGCAAACTTCTATCGTACTGATAAAGCGACGTTATTTGGCTTTTGGCGCCAGAGTCAACCGGGTCGCAATAAAACTGTCGCGCGCCGTATCACCAGCGCAACAGTGTAGAACCCCAGGTGAAGCCGCCGCCCATGGCTTCAAGCAGAACGAGATCGCCCTTTTTGATGCGTCCGTCGTTCGCCGCGGTCGAAAGTGCGAGCGGAATCGACGCCGCGGACGTGTTGCCGTGCTTGTCGACGGTGACGACAACCTTATTCGGCGCAATTTTAAGCTTCTTCGCACTGCCGTCGATGATCCGCAGGTTCGCCTGATGCGGCACGAACCAGTCGATGTCCTCGGATGAGTAGCCGGTAGCGGCATAGGCATCCTCGATCACGTCGGTGATCATTCCCACCGCGTGGCGGAATACCTCCTTGCCCTCCATACGGAGGTGACCGACCGTTCCCGTCGAACCCGGACCGCCATCGACGAACAATTTGTCCCTGTGCCTACCGTCCGAGCGCAGTTTCGAGACGAGAATACCGCGATCCTCCCT
>JAKFYO010000222.1 GCA_021730825.1 Hyphomicrobiales bacterium | reverse complement strand
GATTTGCAGGTGACGAGCACGGCATTCTGTCGCTACCCGCGGGGAGCAACTTCCCCAAACTCGGTGACCGCATTCTGATGAGCGTGACGCATTGCGATCCGACGGTGAACCTCTTCAGCGTCATGCATGCAGTGACAAAATCCGGTGAAGTAGAAAAATGGCCCGTCGTTGGCCGCAACTGAATTAATCGCGAAACGCTTCGAGTTTCTTTTTCTGCTGGCGCTCCGCGTCGAAATTTTCTGGCGCGAGCCACGCCTCGAACGCAGCTTTCCGCGACGGCCACTCGTGATCCATCATCGCATACCAGGACGTGTCGCGGTTACGTCCTTTGACGATCATGTGCTGACGAAAAATGCCTTCAAAGGCAAAGCCGAAACGCAACGCCGCCCGGCGCGACGGCTCGTTCAACGCGTTGCATTTCCATTCGTAGCGGCGATTGCCGAGTTCCTCGAAGGCGTAACGCGCGAGCAGATACTGCACTTCGGTAGCCAACGGCGTCTTCTGAAGTGATGGCGAATAAAGAATATTACCGACTTCGATCACGCGGTTTGCTGGACGGATTTCCATCAGCGTCGCAAACCCTACCGGGCGTTCGGCGGTGTCGAGGATCACGTAGGCATAAGGATCTTCGCGCGAAGCGACCATCTCGATATAGGCATCGAAATCTTTGCGCTCGGAAAACGGTCCGTGAAAAAGATAGTCCCAGACTTCGTCGTGACCTTTGACCGCGTCCCAGAGTGCCGCGGCATGTTTCGCGGCGTTCAGTTTTTCGAGACGGCCATAGCGGCCCTGCAATGTGACCGGCTCTGGCTTTCTCGCAGGATTAGCATCGACTTTCGGCCCGACTTCGCGCGTCACGCGCCGCTCCGCGATTTCGAGTCCTTATAGAAAAACTTGTTGATCTCCATGCCCGAGGCGCCCTCGCCCAGCGCATCGAAGCGGCCCTCTTCCGCGATCTGCTTTGCTGCGCGCAGGAACGCGCCCCAGATACCGCGCGACAACGCACCACCCACGCTGATGCGCCGCACGCCGAGCGCTTCGGCATCCTTCACCGTGAGACCAATCGGCGTGCCGATCAAAAGATTGAATGGCTTCGGCGCGACCGCATCGACGACTGCCTTGATCTGTTCGGGCTTAGAAAGTCCCGGCGCGAACAGGCAATCAGCACCGGCATTCGCATAGGCTTTCAGCCGCGCAATCACGTCGTCGAGGTCGGGCTTGCCCGCGATGAAACCTTCCGCGCGGCCGACTAGGAGTGTGTCGCCACCCTTCTTATCGATGGCGCCGCGCGCCGCCTTGATGCGCGCGACCGCATCGTCGAGATCGTAAACCGTTTTGTCTTTCTGTTTTGTCGAGTCTTCGATCGACAAACCGGCAACGCCGGTATCGCAGGCAAGCGAAACGCTTTCCGCGACACCTGCCGGATCATGCGCGAAACCGCCTTCGAAATCGGCATTGATCGGCACGTCGGTCGCCTCAACAAGCTCAGCAAGATGCTCGAGCAACATGTCGCGCGTGACCCCGTTGTCGGCAAGGCCTTTCGACCAGGCGAAGCCTGCGCTGGTAGAGGCCAGCGCCTTGAAGTTCATCGCCTGTAACCAGCGCGCGCTCGGCACATCCCACGGATTGGGAATGACAAAGCAACCGCTCATATGCAGCGCATGAAAGGTGGCGCGCTTTTCGGAAATCGTCGGCATCAGTGATTCTCCCGCGGGATTCCGAAATTCTCGGCGACGTTCTGAAACTTGATCGCGGGCTTCAGCACCATGCCCTCGGAAAGCTGATCCACCATCTGCCGCTGAATTTCCTGCCACGGCGTCTGGCTGGGCGGGAATTTATAGCCCCCGTCGGCAGCCAGCTTCGTGCGCCTTGCCGCGACTTCCTTCTCGTCGATCAGGATGTTCGCCTCACCCTTCCGTAGATCGATGCGCACGCGGTCGCCGGTCATGAGAATCGCAAGACCGCCGCCTGCCGCAGCTTCCGGCGAAGCATTCAGGATCGAAGGCGAGCCGGAAGTGCCCGACTGCCGCCCATCGCCGATGCAGGGCAGCGATTTCACGCCTCGATTAAGCAACGCCGCCGGCGCCGTCATGTTCACGACTTCCGCCGCACCCGGATATCCGATCGCACCGACGCCGCGCATGAACAGCATGCAATGCTCGTCGATATTGAGCGACGGATCGTTAATGCGCTTGTGATAGTCCTCCGGCCCGTCGAACACGATGGCGCGGCCCTCGAACGCCTCCGGGTCTTTCGGATCGGAAAGATAGCGGTCGCGAAATTCCTTCGAAATCACCGAGGTCTTCATAATCGCGCTGTCGAAAAGATTGCCTTTCATGACGATGAAGCCCGCGTCGGCCCGCAGCGGTTTGTCGTAAGAGAAAATCACATCGCGATCCACGACCTCGCGGCCCCGGCAATTCTCGCCGATGGACTTCGCGTTCACGGTCAGCGCGCCTTCGTGAATCTTTTTCTGCTTCATCAGCTCGAAGATGACTGCGGGAATACCGCCTGCGCGATGAAACTCCTCACCGAGGTATTTTCCGGCTGGCATCATGTTCACGATCAGCGGAATCTTGTGACCGAGCTTCTGCCAATCATCGACTTCAAGTTTCACGCCGATGTGGCGGGCAATCGCATTCAGATGCACCGGCGCATTGGTCGAGCCGCCGATCGCGGAGTTGACGACAATCGCGTTCTCGAACGCTTGGCGCGTGAGAATATCCGACGGACGAAGATTCTCCGAAACCATCGCAACGATGCGCTTCCCCGTCTCGTAGGCGATCTGCCCGCGTTCGCGATAGGTCGCGGGAATTGCCGCACATCCCGGCAGCGACATGCCAAGCGCTTCCGCCAAGCCATTCATCGTAGATGCAGTGCCCATCGTATTGCAGTGACCCGCTGATGGCGCGGACGACGCGACCAGATCCATGTATTCGTCGTAGTCGATCTCTTTGGTGGCGTAGAGCTCGCGCGCCTTCCACTTGATCGTGCCCGACCCCGTGCGCTCGCCTTTGTACCAGCCGTTCAGCATCGGCCCGCCGGAGAGAACGATCGCCGGAATGTTCACCGTCGCCGCCGCCATGATGCAGGCCGGCGTGGTCTTGTCGCAGCCGGTCGTGAGCACGACGCCATCGATCGGATAGCCATAGAGAACTTCGACCAGACCGAGATAGGCGAGATTGCGGTCGAGTGCCGCGGTCGGACGCTTTCCAGTTTCCTGAATCGGATGCACCGGAAATTCGAAACAGATACCGCCCGCAGAACGGATGCCCTCGCGCACGCGGTGGGCGAGCTCTAGGTGATGACGGTTGCATGGAGAAAGATCGCTTCCGGTCTGCGCAATACCAATAATAGGTTTTCCGGATTGCAGCTCTTCGCGCGTAAAACCGAAATTCAGATAGCGCTCCAGATAGCCCGAGGTGACGTCCGGATTGGTCGGATCGTCGAACCATGCCTGCGAGCGCAGGCGGCGGGCGGGCTTCGCTCCGTTCTTGTTCATCGTTTCCTCGCTTGAAATTTATTCGGCGGCTTTCGCCGGCTCCAGGGGAATGAAAACCAGTTTGTCGATGCGCTTGCCGTCCATGTCGATCACTTCCACGCGCCAGTCGCCGATTACGAAACTTTCGCCTTCGACCGGAATCCGCGCGAGCTTCTCGAGCGCGAGGCCCGCCGCGGTGTGATAGTCCTCGGTCGTTTCCTCGATGCCGAGTTCTTCCTTCAGTTCATCTATAGAAGCGCGGCCATCGACCAGCCATGAGCCATCGGCGCGTTTCGTGATTTCCTTCGCCTCGCCTTCGTGTTCCTTATCGATATCGCCTGCGATACCTTCGAGCACGTCATGCAGGGTCGCAACACCTGTGAAGTCGCCATATTCGTCGACCACCAGCGCAATATGCACGTTCGCCGAGCGGAACATCTCGAGCAGACGCAGCACCGGCAACGTCTCCGGCACGAATAACGGTTGAATGAGATTTTCCTCGACCCGCAACGGCTTACCCGCGATCAGGTCGGTAAGCAGGTCTTTCTTTTGTACGATTCCTATCGGGCGGCCAATGTCACCGCCGCGCGCAACCACGATCCGCGAATACGGACAGTCCGCGATCTCGCGCGCAATGCGCTCCGGCTCGTCGTCGAGATCGATCCAGTACACATCCGTGCGCGGTGTGAGCACCGACTCGACCGAG
>JAKFYO010000179.1 GCA_021730825.1 Hyphomicrobiales bacterium | reverse complement strand
TCGCTTCGCAGCCGCACTCGGCATTTCACGGCTGATCTATCAGGGGCCGCCGAAAACGGCGCACCCGCATTACGACATCACCGCTTTCGAGCGCAGGATCGCGATTGCGCGGGGCGCTATCGCCTGCTCCCGCGAGGAGATCGTGCTCGTGCTGCGGCGGCTCCGGGCTTCCCGCGCAGCCTAGCTGCGCCAAGCCTAGCTGCGCCAAGGGTTCGGCTTGTTCGTGCCGGAAGCAATCCCAACCTGCGGAGCCGGAGAAGGCTGCGGCAACGGGCGGCCCCAAGGCTGCGGCGTGTCATCGGCCGGCGCTTCGATAGTCGCCGATTCAGAACTGTCCGGTTCTTCGAGCGCGATCGGCCCCGGATCGCGTCCACCGGCGGTGCGCACCAGCGCCTCGACGCGCTTGTCGATCGCCGGATGCGTCGAGAACAAATCCGCGAAGCCCGAGTGCGGATTGTCGAAACACATCTCCATCACCGCGGAAGGCGCGTTGCGCAACTCGCCGCGGTTTTCGATTTTGCGGAGCGCCATGATCATGGCGTCCGGGTTTTTGGTCAGTTCGACCGCGCCTGCATCCGCCAGGTATTCTCTCGAGCGCGAAAGCGAGAAGCGGATGACGATGGAAAGGATCCATGCGAGCGCGATGATCGCAAGTGCGATCAGGATCGCGATTATCGCTCCGCCGCCGCCTTTGCGGTTCGAGGACGAGCTCGATCCCCAGCGGGTACCGCTGCTTCCCGAACGCGAATTGAAGAGAACACGAAACGTCAGCTCGCCGACGAACGAGATAATACCCGCCATCACGACCGCGATAACCAAGAGGCGCACGTCGCCGTTCCTGATGTGGGTAAGTTCATGTGCGAGTACGGCTTCGAGTTCGGCATCGTCAAGACGCTGCAATAACCCGCGCGTGACCGCGATGGTATATTGCTTCTGGTTCAGCCCGGTCGCGTAAGCATTCAGGGCCATGTCCTCGGTGATCTTGAGCTTAGGCATCGGAATGCCGCGCGAGATGCAGAGGTTCTCGAGAAGATTGTAGAGCTTCGGCTCTTCCAGCCGGGTCACGCTGTGCGCGCCGGTTTGCCGGTCGATCATGGCCTGATGGAAGCGATACGAGATCATCAGCCAGATCAGCGTGCCCACGGTTGCGAAGGGCACGGCATAGCGCAGATCGAGCAGCGCGAACCTGACAATCCAGTCGAGCGGCGCGTTATCCATCGTGAAGGCGCGGAAGATCAGCGCGCCGGCGAAAGTAAGGAGATAAACGAGGAAAAACAGTCCGCCGATCAGAACGACCGAGCGGAAGCGGTTGGCGCGGATATGCGTATAAAGACCGTAAGCGGCCATCGCGCGCAATCTCCGGTAAGCCGGTGCGGCCCGGCCTGTTCAGCCGGACCGCATCCGTTGCCTGCCTGTCCTAGAACTTCACGTTCGGAGCGGTTTCGAGTTGCGGGCGTGCATCGCCCACATCGAAGAACTCGCGGTGACGGAAGCCGAGCGCGCCCGCGAAGAGTGCGGCGGGAAGCTGCTCGATGGCGGTGTTGTATTCCTGCACCGCGTTGTTGAAGAAACGGCGCGCAGCAGCGAGCTTGTTTTCAATGTCGGAAAGCTCGGTCTGCAACTGCTGGAAGTTCGTATTTGCCTTGAGGTCGGGATAAGCCTCAGCCAGCGCGAACAATCCGCCGAGCGCTTTCGTCAGCATGCCCTCGGCTTGTGCCGCCTGTGCGGGGCCCTTCGCGGCGATTGCCTGATTGCGCGCCTGAATGACAGCTTCAAGCGTTCCGCGTTCGTGGCTCGCGTAGCCCTTCACGGTCTCGACCAAATTCGGGATCAGGTCGTGCCGCAGCTTCAGCTGCACGTCGATGTCGGCATAGGCCTGATTGGCGCGCTGCCGGAGCGCAACAAGACCGTTGTAGACAAAGATGACATAGAGAATGAGTACGCCGACGATGCCGAGCGTTACCATTAAGCCGGTAGACATGCAGAACTCCCTCGGGCGAATTGCCTGAAGGCGAGCCTAGCGCAGATTCGAGCAAAAGTGCGAGGGGCTGCTCGCTCAGGCCGCGCGGTCTTTCTTACCCGCGACCGAAGATGCGAGCCGGATGCAGTTGCGGCCGGAGGCTTTTGCGGCATAGAGCGCCCTATCGGCCCGCTCGATCAATTCTTCGATATCCCGGTCGTTGCTGCTGATCGCGGCACAACCGATCGAGACCGTGACGCCAAGCTCCTTCGCGTCGAAGGGAATGCGGCTCTCCGCGATAACGAGACGGATGCGCTCGGCCAGTTCGTGTGCGTCATGCTCGCTGACTTCGCGGAGCAGGACCACGAATTCCTCGCCGCCGAAGCGGGCGACCTTGTCGGTCTCGCGTAAGGTCTGCGCAATCAGTTCGCCGACCCGGCGGATCACCGCGTCACCGGCAGCGTGCCCATGGTCGTCGTTGACGCGTTTGAAGTGGTCGATATCGACGATGAGGGTCGCAATCGGCCGTCCGTACCGCTGGAAATAGCGCATCGCATCAGACGCCGCGTCTAGGAAGGCGCGGCGGTTCATGAGGTTCGTCAGCGGATCGGTCTCCGCGAGTTTGCGCAGACTTGCGATGTCGTTTTCGAATTTCTTCGCCTCTTCCGCGGCCTTGGCTTCAGCCTCTTGCGTGAGACGTTCGACGAAACCGATACGCAACAATAGCGAACGCAGCGAAGTCGAAAGATGGATTACCTCGGACGAGCCGCGCAGGCGTGGAAAGCTTGTCACGCCATCATCGCGGCCAATGCGGTCTGCCGCCTTGGTAAGCGACTGAATCGGACCGGAGACACGGTTTGCGATCATGCCCGCAAGCAGAATGCCCAGGATTGCCACGCCGGTTCCGATACCGACGATGGTCCAAAACATCCGGCTCGTCGCGGCAAAGGCGACTTCGGTATTGCGACGCGCGACCACGCCCCAACCCATGCCCGGAAAATCGCGGTGTCCGTCCATCACGGCATACCCGGACAGTACTTCCATCGGCCCGGTGCCATCCACGAAAGTGTCGTGCTTCGCTTTGCGCAGCGCCGCGATCTGCGCGGAAGGGTAGCGCGTACGCAGGTCTTTGGAGCCAAGCATGACTTCGCCGGTGCGCGTGACGACGATGAGCTGGTCGCCGTTGCGCTCCATCGTGCTGCGGATTTCTTCGATTTCCTTCCAATGGATGGCAGCGACCAGCACGCCAGCAAGCTCGTTGCTGTAGTTGTAAACCGGGAAAGCGAACTTGACGAAGGAAGCGGCCACATCCCTGCCGCTCATGACCGCTTCTTCGATCGCATCGAAATCGGGCGCGTCCTCGATCGCGGGACCCTGCAATCCTTTCAGGAACCAGGATTGCTCCGCTACGACTTCATTCTCGCGAAGGCCCTCCGATGCCACGACGACAACGCCTTGCGTATTAACGAAAGCCAGCCAGGTGTAATCGGGAAAGCTCGCGTTCAGGCGATCGAAAGACGGACGCAGTTTCCTCGGATCGGCCGATACCGCCGAGCGAATAACGTCGAAATTCGTATAAGAGCGGACCCGGTGATAGACACCATAAAAATGCCGGTCCATGCGATCGGAGGCGGTTTCAGAAATCTGGATCATCTCGCGGCTGATGAAACGCGTGGCTTCCTGGCGGCCGACATAAGCAGCAGCGAAAGCGATCGCGAACGAAACGAACAGGCATAGAGCCGCGGTGCCGAGCGCGATCTGCTCGCGCACCGTCAAACGGTCCTCAAAAGCCCAGATCTTTTCGCGTAGCCTGGCGAGCAAATTCGCCCCCTGTTTCGTGGACTTTTTGTCCATCTCCCACGCGTAGTTCTACCGAAAAGCTGGAAGTATCCCGTTACAAACGCCTGTAAAATTAGGTGAATCGGCTAATTACGGATTAACCAAAGCAGGCCTTGCGCCCTCGCGTCCTTGTGATCGGCCGCGCCGGATTTGCGGGTGTCTGACGCGTGTTCACGCGTTATCCAGTAACGCACGGTTAGCCATGCCCCGAAGCTCAAGAGGTCAGATGTAATGAACCGGAGAAGTTTTACGGCCCTCGCACTGGCGGCTTGCGCCATGCCGATTCCGCTTGTCAGCGCAATCGCCATGCCGTTCGCCGAATATCAGGCCGGCAGTTTCGTGAAGCTGCTCGCGACCGGGAACGCGATTGTCGTGCACGTACATGCTGATTGG
>JAKFYO010000189.1 GCA_021730825.1 Hyphomicrobiales bacterium | reverse complement strand
AAGACCCTCGGGGTCGTCGAGCAGCACCTTCAGAAGATGCTCGGGCGTAAACTGCTGATGCCCCTCGCGGAGGGCAAGCGCCTGCGCCGACTGCACAAAGCCCCGCGCGCGCTCGGTGTATTTCTCGAAATTCATCACTATTCTCCTTCGGCCTGCCGCTTCTCGTCCTGAAAAGGCCCGGACGCGGCATCCGCATGGACAGATGGGGATTATCGGCTGTGCCGGAAAGACCCCAAAAGTGAAAAATGGCGCTTGCTTAACGCTTGCCCGGACCGGCCGGTTCGGGAGAAATGCCGCGCATGTCCGATCCCGATTCCGCCCGCATCGTCTCTCTCTACCGCTATCCGGTCAAAGGCCTATCCGGCGAGAAGCTGAAAAGCGTTTCGCTGACGCCGGACCAGACCTTTCCGGCCGACCGGGCCTTTGCCATCGAAAACGGCCCGTCCGGCTTCGATCCGTCCGCGCCGACATGGCAGCCGAAAATCAAATTTCTCTGCCTGATGCGAAACGCAAAACTCGCGGCACTCGAGACGCTTTATGACGACGCGAGCGGCGTGCTCTCCGTCACCAAAAACGGCGTGCCGATGGTCGAGGCGAGCCTCAAAACCGAGGCCGGCCGCGCGGCCCTCGAATATTTCTTTCAGGATTTCATGGGCGGCGAAGCGCGCGGGCCGGTGAAGGTGCTGGAATCACCCGGCCACAGCTTCTCGGATGTTGCCGCCAAGGTGGCCCACATCGTCAATCTCGCGACCGTCGAAGACCTCGCAGCGACGATCAAAAAGGAAGTTCACCCGATCCGCTTCCGCGCGAATATCTATCTCGACGGCTGGGCGCCGTGGTCCGAGTTCGATCTGGTCGGAAAGACAATCCGTGCCGGCAGCACGGAACTGAAAATCACGAAGCGCGTGGTGCGCTGCGCCGCGACCGAAGTGAATCCTGAAACCGCAGAGCGCGACATCGACGTGCCGGAAGCGATCTGGCGCAAAACCGGTGAGAGCGACCTCGGAATTTATGCGCGCGTCATCACCGCGGGGAAAATCACTCCCGGCGACAAGGTCGAAATTCTGGACTGATTATTCGGCGGGATCCTTCGCGGGCGCGGTCTCTGCCGCCTGCGGCTGGCTGTTCTGCTCGCGGTTATCGCCGTCGTTGCGGTTACGGTTGTTATTGAAACGATTATTGCGCCCGCGATTGCGGTTGAAGCGATTGCCGCGGTCGCCCTGCTCGTTGTCGCCGCCTTGCGGCTGCGGCGCACCGCCGGTGATGAAAGCCGGCAAAGCGTTATCCGGAATACTGGGTTGCGGCATGTTCTGCGGCTGCGGACGCGGCGCATTATTCTGTTGCTGCGGAGGCTGCTGCTGCGGCTGTTCCTGATACTGGGCCGGGCTATTGAAGCGCGAGTCGCTGTTGTCGCTCTCGTCGCCTTCCTCGTCTTCGCCGCCTTCCTGATCGCTGCGCTGGATCGGCTGCTGCTGATAGTTCGGATTCTGCTGCGCCATTTGCTGCTGCGCGGCGGCGATCAGGCGGAAGTAGTGCTCGGCGTGCTGGAGATAGCTCTCGGCGGAAACCGGATCGCCGCTGGACTGCGCGTCGCGGGCGAGCTGCAGATACTTCTCCGCAATGTGGTTTGCTGTGCCGCGGATTTTTACATCAGGACCGTTCGATTCATAAACGCGCGTCAGCGGGTTATGTCCACCACTGCCGCCACGGCGATTGCGGCCGCGCATGCGCTTATGATTGTTGTGGTTGTGATGCTGCTGTCCGTTTCTCATGCAGAAACTTTCTCTCTCTTCGCGACGGTCAATCCGTCTCTCTCGGTTTGCTCAAAGACAAACCGGACATATTGCCGGGCGTGACAACACGCCAAGCGATGTTGGTTTTGGTCATTCGACCGGAAATCTCGCGTTTAAGACGCGGATGCTTCGCCCTCGGCTTTGCGCGGAAGAACTATCGTCTCGCGCTTCGTTTGCTGATGCGTTGGATCCGGTTTGTGCGGCCCGTCTGGCCTGCCTTGCCTCAAGAAACCCTTGTTTCAGAGGCCTTACCGGATCGAATCTGGAATGACACTAGTGCGTCTCGCGATGCCTTCCAAGCGCTATTTTGCCTCACCTTTTGACGTGGATAATGAGTGCGCGGGGGATGCCGGCAAGGTCCTTGCGAGCCCGGCCCGCCACCGAAAGTTTGCCCGTGGCTTTTGCCAGCGCGATGACCGCCTCTTCCTGTCCCTGTCCTAATTCCAGAACCGCCTTGCCGCCGGGGGCCAACCGATCGCCTAGCTGACGAAGGATGATCCGGTACGCATCGAGACCGTCAGGGCCTCCGTCGAGCGCAAGCAGTGGATCATGAACGCGAACTTCGGGCGACAATAAGGCCAATTCTTTGGAAGCAATGTAAGGCGGGTTGGAAACAATGAGATTAAAAGTTCCGCCTAATGCATTCGCCCAGTCTCCACATGCGTAGGAAACGCGGCGATCGAGTGAAAGGTTGCGAAGATTCTCCCGCGCCGTGCGGAGTGCCTCCTCGCTTTTATCGACCGCGACACCTTTTGCATTCGGCAGTTCCGAAAGCAGTGCCGCAAGGATCGCGCCTGAACCAACGCCGAGGTCGAGAATGGAAATCGTGCGATTTTTGTCTTCGATTTCCGCAAGCGCCGCCTCGACTATCGTTTCCGTTTCCGGCCGGGGCACCAGCGTATCGCTACCTAATGCGAACCGCAGGCTCCAGAATTCTTTTTCGCCGGCAATACGCGCGACCGGCTCTCCGGAAATCCTTCTTTCGATCAGGCGATCATAGGCCGCGGCAACATCCGCAGCCACTTCGCTGCCCTCAAGCGAAATTAGTTTTGCGGCATCGACTTGCGCAGCTCGCATCAGAAGAAGCCGCGCATCCGCTTCCGCGCTTTCGACACCCGCGACACGCAGGCGCTGCACGGCGCTGCGGCGAAGCTCGCCCAAAATCATGCCGAAAGCTTACTGTCTTCGTCCGCGAGCAATGCGGCCTGATGCTCTGCGATCAAGGCATCCACGATCTCGCCGAGCGCTAGCCCTTCCATGATCTGCGGCAGCTTGTGCAGCGTGAGGTTGATACGGTGGTCGGTGACGCGCGCCTGCGGAAAATTATAGGTGCGGATGCGTTCGGAACGATCGCCGGAGCCGACCTTGCTCTTGCGCTCGGAGGCACGCGCGGTATCGAGCCGCGTCCGCTCCTGATCGTAAAGTTTGGTGCGCAGCAGAGCCATCGCACGCGCACGGTTCTTGTGCTGCGAGCGCTCGTCCTGCACCGCGACCACAATGCCGGTCGGAATGTGCGTAATACGCACGGCTGACTCGGTCTTGTTCACATGCTGGCCGCCCGAGCCCGACGCGCGATAGACATCCGTGCGAAGGTCGGCGGCGTTGATGTCGACATCGACTTCTTCGGCCTCCGGCAGGACCGCAACCGTCGCAGCCGAAGTGTGAATACGGCCCTGTGTCTCGGTATCAGGTACGCGCTGCACACGATGCACGCCGGATTCGAATTTCAGTTTGGCAAAAGCCCCCTTGCCGCGGATGGCGGCAATGATTTCCTTGTAACCACCGGCCGTACCTTCGCTCAGGGAGAGCACTTCGACCTTCCAGCCCTGCAAGCCGGCGTAGCGCTCGTACATGCGGAAAAGATCGCCCGCGAACAAAGAGGCTTCGTCCCCGCCCGTACCCGCGCGCACTTCGAGGATTGCGTCGCGCGCATCCGCTTCGTCTTTCGGGATCAATGCGAGACGCAGCTTCTGCGTCAGCGCCTCGATCGTCGTTTCGAGTTCGCGCTTCTCTTCGCCAGCCATACGCGCCATTTCGGAATCGTTGCCCGCAAGCATTTGCTCCACACCCGCGAGATCGTCCTGCGCACGCTTCAACGCTTTTACGTCGTCGATAACCGGCGACAGTTCGGCATGCTCGCGGGAAAGCTTCACGAATTTCTCGCCGCTCGCACTTGTCGAAAGCGCAGCCTCGAGTTCGGCATGGCGAGCAATGAGCGCATCCAAGCGCTGAACGGGCAACATGATCGTACCTTAAACCGGAATTCCGGCCTCGACTGCGAATGTGCGTAGCTTCTCGCGGCCGGCCGAGCCTCCCTTAAGGAGCGGCAGGATAGCTTTTTCGGCATCGCCCGCGTTCAGTGCCAAAATCATCGCCTTCACCGGACCAATCATGGCGGGCGATAAAGAC
>JAKFYO010000217.1 GCA_021730825.1 Hyphomicrobiales bacterium | reverse complement strand
TCACGACTGCGCCGATATTGCCGCCCGCTTCGCTCACGGCTTTTGTCTCGGCGTTGGTGTCGATGGCTTCCAGCGTAATGCGAACGGTTTCGCCACTCATAGCGTTAGCCACCCGTCATCGGGGGGAAGAATGCGATTTCGTGAGCTCCCGCGATCTTTGTCTCGGGGCGTACATGCGTCTTGTCGATCGCAGCGCGGATCACCTTCGGATTTTCGAAGGCGAGTTCGTATTCCTCGCCGCGCGTCTTCAGCCATTCCATCACATCGCCGATGGTTTCGACCGACGACGGCAGTTCGATATCTTCTTCGGTTTTGTCGAGCCGCTCGCGCAGCCACGCGAAATAGACGATCTTCATACTAGTGGTCCGATTCTAACATTCGCATTCCGTCTCGGCGCGGCCCCTTGCGAATGTTAGAATCAAAGGACCACTAGCAATTTAAATTTGATAGTGGAGTTTTGGATTTGACATTCCCTTAAGAGTAATTTGCACGCAACTAGCGAATGTCAAATCCACTCCACTATTCAACCAGATGTTTCGAGCCGGCGCGGAAATAATCGTAGCCGGTGTAAAGCGTAAGAAGCGCGGAAATCCAGAGCAGCGTTAGACCGGTCAGCGACGTGCCCGGCAGCACCGCATCGCCCGCTTCGCCTGCGATCAGGAAGCCCACCGCGACGAGCTGCAACATGGTCTTCCATTTCGCGAGATTGGTCACCGGCACGCTGACGCGAAGGTCGGCCAGAAATTCGCGCAAGCCGGAGACAAGAATTTCGCGGCAGAGAATGATGATCGCGGCCCACAGCGCCCAGCCGCGAATGGTGCCATCGGCTGCGAGCATCAGGAGACAGGAAGAGACGAGCAGCTTATCCGCGATCGGATCGAGCATGCGGCCGAGCTTGGAAAACTGGCTGTAGGTTCTGGCAACCCAGCCATCGAGCCAATCCGTCACCGCCGCTGCGAAATAAATCGCGAGCGCTACCCAGCGCAGCCACAGGCCGCCGTCGAGAACGGCGATACCAAAAAGACAGGCAGCCACCGCGGGTACGGCTGCGATGCGCGCATAGGTCAGCAGATTTGCGGCGCTCAGGGCGGTACCGCCCTTCGTCACTTTTATTCGCGGGAGCCGATTCATCGGAGTTTTCATTTCATGGGAGCAAGCCACCCCCTGCCGGTGCCGTCAATGCGGCATCGCGGAAAGTGGCCTCGCTCGCTTCATCCGCCGGTATGAAAATAGTCATAGACGGCTTTTGCGAGCCGCGCGTCGATCCCCGGCACTTTCTCGAGATCGGCAAGCGAGGCCTGCTCGATTGCCTGCAAGGTCCCGAAGTGATGCAGGAGCGCGCGCTTCCGCGATGGGCCGACGCCGGGAATTTCCTGCAAGCCGGTCGTGCCGATGTCCTTGCTGCGGCGGATACGATGCGAGCCGATCGCGAAGCGATGCGCTTCGTCACGAAGGCGCTCCACGAAATAAAGCACGGGGTCGCGCGGCGGCAGGCGGAACGGCTCGCGGCCGGCGATATGAAATAACTCGCGGCCCGCGTCGCGGTCGATGCCTTTTGCGACCGCGAGCAGCGGTACGTCGGTGACGCCGATCTCTTCCATCACCTCGCGCGCGGCATTTAATTGCGGAATGCCGCCGTCCACGATCACAAGATCAGGCCAAGGAGTCTCACTTGCGGTTTCGCTCACAGGTTCACCTGCTATTTCGCTCTGCTTCTCGCGCGGGTTCTCGTCGAGCAGCCTTTTGAAGCGGCGCTTCAATACTTCGCGCATCATGCCGGTATCGTCGCCCGGTGCCGTCTCCGGCGATTTGATGTTGAACTTGCGATACTGGTTTTTCGCAAAACCTTCGGGACCCGCGACGATCATCGCACCGACCGCGTTGGTGCCCATGATGTGACTGTTGTCGTAAACTTCGACGCGTTTCGGCGTCGAGCCGAGACCAAACGTTTCCGCGAGGCTTTTCAGCAAGCGTAGCTGCGAAGAAGATTCCGCAAGCCTGCGCTCCAGCGCTTCGCGCGCGTTCTGCAAGGCATGCGCGATGAGGTCGGACTTCTCCCCGCGCTGCGGGACCGCGATTTCAATGCGGCGTCCGGCTTTCTCGGAAAGCGCTTCGACCAGTAGATCGTATTCGTCCGGTTTGTGCGAAAGCAGGATCAGTTTCGGGATCGCCTTGTCGGCATAGAACTGCGCGAGGAAGGGTCCGAGAATTTCCTCGATGCCGAGCGACCTGTCGGCGCGCGGGAAGTTCGCGCGGTTTCCCCAGTTCTGATGGCCGCGCACGAAGAAGCTCTGCACGCAGGTGATGCCGCCATGCTGATAGGCGGCGAACACATCGGCTTCCTCGGTGTTGCGCGGATGAACGCCTTGGTGCGACTGGATCGCGGAGAGTGCGGCGAGCCGGTCGCGCAACACACCGGCTTTCTCGAAGTCGAGGGTATCGGATGCGGTCTGCATGTCGCGGACCAGATGATCCTTTACTGCGCTACTCTTCCCGGAAAGAAAATCGCGCGCTTCGCCGACCATGCGGTTGTAATCGTCGAGTGCGATCTCGCCGGTGCAGGGCGCCGAGCAGCGCTTGATCTGAAACAGCAGGCAAGGCCGCGTGCGGCTCTCGTACACCGAGTCCGAGCAGGAGCGCAGGAAGAACGCGCGCTCAAGCGCGGTGATGGTGCGGTTCACCGAACCCGCAGAAGCGAACGGTCCGAAGAAATCGCCGGGCCGGTTGCGCGCGCCGCGATGTTTCGCAATCGCAGGGGCCGGGTGCCCCGAAGTAAGGAGAATGTAAGGAAACGACTTATCGTCGCGTAGCAGCACATTATAATATGGGCGAAAGCGCTTGATCAGGTTCGCTTCCAAAAGGAGCGCTTCGGTCTCGGTCGAGGTCGTGACCAGTTCCATCGAAGTGGTCGCCGCGATCATCCGCGAAATGCGCCGCGAATGTCCTTCGGGCCGCGTGTAAGAAGTAACGCGCTTGCGGATGTTTTTCGCCTTGCCGACGTAAAGCACAGCGCCCGACGCGTCTAACATCCGGTAGCAACCGGGACTTTCGGGCGCGAGTTTTACGAAGTTGCGGATGACCTCGCGGCCCCGTTGCAGCGGGCCGGTTTCCGGCTCGAGATCCTCTTCGTCAGCGGTCTCGACGACAACTTCTTCCTCGTCGTCTCCGGCGTCCTGCGCCGCAACGCCGATCAGGCCTTCTTCTTCCTCGATGCGCTGTTCGAGCGCTTGTTCGCTGGCGGTTTTTTCGCGGGGCATTTTACGAAAATAGGGATTCGGAACGCTTTGGGCCAGCGGGCGGATTTTGCCTGTGAACGGGCCTGAAAAGATCACCTTTCGGCCCGGCGGCTTCCTCGACGGCGCCGATTTTTACCCTTTGTTAGGTACGGCAGAGAAGAAGCCGTCCGCCGGTAACCGTAGTTAACCCACCCATTCCTCTAAAATTTTATCTTTCGGTCGAATGCAGTTTGCGTACCCGCCGATGCGGAGGAGGCCATCTTGAAGAAGTTGCTGTTGGTTGCGGCGTTGTTTGTTGCGGCACCTGCTTTTGCGGGCGATCTGCCGCAGCGGAATTACAACACTCCGCAGAACTACCGGAATCTTTTCAACTGGACCGGCTTCTATGCGGGCGCTCATGCCGGTTGGGGCTGGGGCGATGCGAGCGGTGCCGACATCAGCGGCTACGCGGTGGGCTTGCAGGTCGGCTACAATCATCAGCTCGTGAGCGGTCTCACCTTCGGCGTGGAAACCGACATCACGTTCAGCGGCATTGACGGCGGCGCCGCGGGCGGCGTTTTCACTGCGGATTACATTGGAACTCTGCGCGGCCGTCTCGGCTATGCGTTCGATCGCGTGCTGGTATACGGCACTGGCGGTCTGGCTTACGCGGGCGGCGATCTGCGTGTCGGTGCGTTCTCGAACGACCAGGATCATTTCGGTTATGCACTCGGCTTCGGCATCGAAGGCATGGTCGCAAACAACATCAGCGCGCGTCTCGAATACATCTATACGGATTTTGGAACTCGCACGTACCAGACCGTTGGCGGTCCTGTCGGTGTCGGGTTCAATTCGAGCGTGCTGCGCGCCGGCGTGAATTATCGATTCTAATACATTCGTCGAAAATGGAACTTTCAAAATTATCTTTGCGTAAAGGAACCACAATCACGACGTAGCGTTTGTGCATGCGAGCAATTTTTCGCGCGAATTGTGTCGGGTTTTC
>JAKFYO010000163.1 GCA_021730825.1 Hyphomicrobiales bacterium | reverse complement strand
CGACGCGCGTTTGCTCGACGGCTCCCGCGTCAACGTCGCGATTCGCCCGATCGCAGTCGACGGCCCGCTGGTCTCGATCCGTAAGTTTTCGAAGAAGCCGTTTAATCTGAACAAGCTCATCGATATCGGCGCAATTCGTCCGCCGATGGCGGAAGTGCTGGCCGCAGCCGTGAAGGCACGCGTGACGCTTTTGATTTCCGGCGGCACCGGCTCCGGCAAGACCACCATGCTGAACGCGCTTTCCGCTTTCATTTCGGAGCGGGAACGTCTCGTCACCATCGAAGACGCCGCCGAATTGCAGTTGCAGCAGCCGCATGTAGGTCGCATGGAAACCCGCCCTCCGAACATCGAAGGCAAGGGCGAAATCCGCCAGCGCGAACTCGTGAAGAACGCGCTGCGTATGCGCCCCGATCGCATCATCCTCGGCGAGTGCCGCGGCGAAGAAGCCTTCGACATGTTGCAGGCGATGAACACCGGTCACGAAGGTTCGATGGCGACGATTCACGCCAACGCGCCGCGCGAGGCGATTTCGCGTCTGGAGCAGATGATCGGCATGGCCGGCATGCCGATGACGATCGCGAGCGTCCGCGGTCAGATTGCATCCGCCGTGCGCATGATCGTGCAGTTGCAGCGTATGTCCGACGGCAAACGTAAAGTGACCAGCATCGCCGAAATTACCGGCATGGAAGGCGACATCCTGCAGATGCAGGAGATTTATAAATACGTGCGCACCGGCACTGCCGCCGACGGCACGGTCGAAGGCCACTTCCAGGCAACCGGCGTCCGTCCGCGCTTTCTTGCCGACCTGATTGCGCGCGGCATTAACATTCCCGGCGCCTATTTCGATCCCGCACAGGCTTTGTGACCGCGATGCCATTCGAAGTCGATCAGCTTCATCTTTTTTATTTTCTGGCGGCGGTTTCCGCGATTCTGGCCGCGGAAGCGGTCTATCTGTTTTTTTACAACAAGGCGTCCTATCGCAGTCAGCTCAATCGCCGCCTGCGGCTGATGAAGAACCAGCCGAACCGCGAGCAGATTCTCGTGCAGCTTCGCCGCGAGCGCTCGCTGACCGCGGCCGGCACTTACTCGAGCGCCTTCACGTCGCTCAACCGTCTCGTACTGCAATCGGGCCTGAAGCTCTCGGTCGGAAAGCTCCTGATCGTCTGCGCATTCCTCTTCGTGCTTTCCTTTATCGTGATTTGGTTCGTGCGGGACAACCTCATGCATGCCGCGCTTGGCGCGGTATTCTGCTCGACGTTCGTGCCGATCACGGCATTGCGCATGAAACGCGGCAAACGCCACAAGGCATTCGGCGCGCAGTTTCCCGATGCGATCGACATCATCGTGCGGAGCCTCAAGGCGGGCCATCCCGTGCCCGTCGCAATCTCCATGGTTGCCCGCGAAATGCCGGACCCGATCGGCTCCGAATTCGGCATGGTGTCGGACGAAGTGACCTATGGCGCCGATCTCGAGACCGCGATGCGCAATCTCTATTTCCGCGTCGGCCAGGACGACCTTCCGCTGTTCGTCACGGCGGTCGCGATCCAGGGTTCTACCGGCGGCAACCTGAGCGAAATTCTGCAAAACCTTTCCGCGATCATCCGCCTGCGCTTCAAGATGCGGCGCAAGGTGAAAGCGCTTGCGGCCGAAGGCAAATACTCGGCGATCATTCTTTCCGGCCTGCCGATCGCGATGTTCTCGATCCTGCAAACCATGACGCCGGATTTCTACGGCAAAGTGTGGCACGTCGATTTCACCAAGGTCGTACTCGCCTGTGCCGGTGCCTGGATGTTGACGGGGAACTACATCATGTGGCGTCTCGTGAATTTCAGGATCTGACGCCATGGACGCGATTTATTCCGTTCTCGCGCCGCTGGTAGGCGGCAATCCCGTAACGCTCGTCAGTGCGCTGATCTTCTTTGCGACCGCGGCGCTTTCGCTCGGCATCATGTCGGTGGTCCGCAATCGCGCGGAGCTGAAGCGCCGTGCGGCCGCGATCACGGTAGATGTGCCGGGCCGCGTGAACGATGCGAAAGACAATCGCTCGCTTCGCTTCGCGAGCATTTCCGCCGCGCAGAAGCTGATCGAATATACCACCAAGCATTATGCGTCCTCGGACGACGCGAATATGAAGGTGCTGCGTCGCCGCCTGATCGAAGCCGGCATTCTCGATCCGCGCGCGCCGGGCTTCTTCTTCATCCTCCGCACCGTGCTTGCGATCTGCTTCGCGGCAGTCGCGATGCCCGTTGTGCCGACGATGCTGCCCGATCTGACGCCGAGCTGGTTCTGGATGTGCGTGCTCTGCGCGGGGATGATGGGCTACATGACGCCGAGCCTCGCGCTCAGCCGCCGCATCAAGAAGCGGCAGAACGAGCATCGTGCCGGCTTTCCGGACTTCATGGATCTTCTTGTCGTCTGCGCCGATGCGGGCCTGTCGATGGAAGCGGCACTCGACCGTGTCGGCCGCGAGCTTTCCGATTCTTATCCGTCGCTGAGCTCAAACATTCACATGGCAACGCTTGAAATCCGCGCGGGCCGAACCTTGGGCGAAGCGCTTGAGCATCTTGCGGACCGCCTCGGTCTTGAGGAGGCACGCCAGTTTGCGACGCTCCTGCAGCAGTCGGCGGAATTGGGCTCGAGTCTGACCGATGCGCTTCGCGTCTATTCCGACGACATGCGCCACAAGCGGCTCTCCACCGCGGAAGAGAAGGCCTACAGCCTGCCTGCAAAGCTTTCGGTGCCGCTCGTGCTCTGCATTTTCCCGGTGCTGGTCATCGTCACCATGCTGCCCGCCTATATCCGCGTGAAATTCGGCCCGTTTTAACGAGGATTGCCCCGCAATGGTTTGTTTACCCCCCGCTTTTAGGCTGGTTCCTGTGAGGGTCCGTTCAGGATCGCCGCGTCGTGGCGCTCCGGCGCGAAGCGCGTATCGCTTCGAAACCCCGGGTTTGTATATGCGTATTGTAGCCGCGCGTTCGGTCCTCTTTGCAGCGTTCATCGCGCTGACGCTTGCCGGCTGCAAGACTGACGGCTCGTTCGATCTTTTCGGCTCGTTCGAGCAACCCGCACCGAATAACGTCGCGCTGGATCAGCCGCCCGCACCGCCGCAAGCTAACAGTTTTGAAGAGCAGCCGCTCGCGCCGCCGCCGGTCGCAGAGCAGCAGCCGGTTTACAACAGCCCGCTGAACAACACGCCGCGCGGCGAAGCGCTGGCCGGAAACAATCCGGCCGACGACATCAAGCTCGGCAAGAAGCATTATCGCGAACAGAACTTCGGTCTCGCCGAGCGTCACTTCCGCCGCGCCGTTGAGGCGGCACCGCAGAACGCCGAAGCCTGGATGGGCTTAGCCGCTTCCTACGACAAGCTGCGCCGTTTCGACCTCGCCGACCGTGCCTATAGCCAGGCATTTGCGATCCGCGGGCCGACGCCGGAACTGCTGAACAATCACGGCTACTCGTTCATTCTGCGCGGCGATTACAAGAGCGCACGCATCAAGCTTGCCGAGGCGAAGTCGAAAGACCCGAACAACAAATACATTCAGAACAACATCGATCTTCTGGAAGATTCGGTTCGCAACGCGCGCTAGCGCGTAATCTGACTTTACCGCGCGACGATCGGCTGTGCCTTCAAGGCAGGCTCTTTCACGCCAACACCCGGAAATTCCGAACCTTCCTCGAACCACGACTGCGGGGCCGGGTGCCCCCACAGCGTCTGCCGCTGCGGGTCGCGCAAGGTCCAGCGGACCGGCGCATGATCGGGGTCGGCGGTCAGATAGTCGCTCGTGAACAGTTCGACGCGGTGACCGTCTGGGTCGCGTACATATAAAAAGAATGCGTTGGAGATGCCGTGGCGGCCGGGGCCGCGCTCCATGTTTTTCAGGAATCCGGTTGTCGCCATCACATCGCAGATATTGAGAATGTCCATCGGCGTCGAAGTCCAGACGCCGATGTGGTGCAGCTTCGGCCCGTAGCCGTTGGTAAAAGCAAGGTCGTGGACATTGCCTTTCCGGTGCATCCACACCGCCCAGAGTTTCGGATCGGCGTCCTCGGTCTCGGTATATTCCGTCGCGCGGAAGCCAAGCGACGTATAAAAATCGACGCTGGCCTGCACGTCGGGCGTGAAGCAGTTGACGTGATCGATGCGCTGGATGCGCGCGCCGCGATGCTCGCCGTATTTTTGCAGAAGCGAATCCGCCTGATCCATCGAATAATAAAATTCGAGCGGCATACCCAAGGGGTCGCTCGCATGCAGCGTGCGGCCCTGATGTG
>JAKFYO010000365.1 GCA_021730825.1 Hyphomicrobiales bacterium | reverse complement strand
GCTTCCCGATGGCTCGCGCCCTACCCGCTGCCACAAGCGGTCGCCAACTTTTCCGAGCGCCAGCGTCAGCGTGAAAACTTTCGAGATGCTCTGGATCGAGAACGGCACCTCGCTGTCGCCGGCAGACGCGATCTCGCCGTCGTTGCCGATGACGACCATCCCGAATTTCTTCGGATCGACCTTCGCAAGCTCCGGAATATAGGAAGCGACCTTGCCGCGCTCCGGCCTCTCGGCCATGTCGGCGGCAATTTCGTTGACGACGTCTTTTAGATCGGGAATGGCGCAGCCCTCGAGTTCGGCGGGTATTTATGGGAAGCGCCCGCCCCTGCCAAGCTCAAGTCTTACGCAGTCGCGCGCGCCTCTAATGCCGACTTAATTGCCGGGCCGACGGTCGCCTTCATCGCCTCGCCAAGCGCCATCACACCGGTAAGAGGCCGGACCATGACCTCGAACGCGACGATTTTTCCCGCTTCGTCGAATTTGACGAGATCGATGCCTTTCAATTCCTTGTCGCCGACGGTTGCCGAGAATTCGAGGCAAACGCTGTTCCCGGTATCGAACAGTTCGCGGTGATATTTGAAATTCTGGAACACCATCATCGCACCGCGCAGCACGACGCAGACCACTTTCTTGCCGGGGTAAGGCGTGTTCGCCACCGGCGAGCGGAAAACCGCATTCTCGGCAACGATGCTTTCGAGATCGGCGAGATCGGCCTTCGCGATCATGTCGTGCCATTTTTTCAGCGAAGCGCTAGCAGCGGGAGAAAGAGCGGCCGAATTAATCATGTTGCGTCCTCCGTATCGTTCACGCTTCGCGTTTAGCGGTGGCGCGGGTCTCCATGATTAACACGCGGCACCTTAGGGTTACCAGACGATAAAGAATTCGTCCGGCAGTTTACGCAGCGGCAACCGCGCTAATTCCGGCATGCACAAACAAGAATTCAGGGAGACGTGCATGTTGAAGAATAAACTTACCGCGATTGCAGTTGCTGTTTCGATCGGCCTTGCACCGGTTGCCGCGAGCGCCCAGCGCGCTCCGGTGCCGGTACCGGCAGGTTCGGTTGGCGCAGGCCACGTTTACGGTCTCGTCGGCTGCGTGATTTCGATCATGATCGCCGCCACCGATAAGGGCAACAAGTACAAGAA
This sequence comes from Hyphomicrobiales bacterium, assembly GCA_021730825.1. Lineage (GTDB taxonomy): Bacteria > Pseudomonadota > Alphaproteobacteria > Rhizobiales > Xanthobacteraceae. The sequence continues at coordinate 3,127 of JAKFYO010000365.1, read as the reverse complement.
AGAGCTGACCACGGACGAAGCGCTTACCTGCGGCCTGCTCTATTGGGTCAGGGAAGCCAACAAGAGGCGCTAACGGCTTCTACCCGACGAAGAAATTTCCCCGGCGCATGCGCCGGGGTTTTTTTAGCGCTGAATTTCATTTCTCCTGGTCTTTGCCGGCGCGGATATCGAGTGCGGGCGACTTCAACTGCCAGAAGAAATTGGACGCACGCTCGTCGCGAATTTCCTTCAAGCCGATCTGCATCGCGTCGTAGCCCGCACGCGGGGCGGAACTATAGGTGCCGAACAGACGATCCCAGATGGAAAATACAGTCCCGTAATTGCTGTCCGTTTCCCGATGATAGGCCGAGTGATGCAGGCAATGCATGTTCGGCGTCACGACGAGCCAGCGTAACGCACGGTCAAGACGCTCCGGGAGCCGCAAATTTGCATGGGTTGCAACATGCACGGCCGCTTCCACCATTTCGTACACCGCAAGCACGACCGGATTCATCCCCAGCGCAACCGCGGCTGACGCAGTAACCGCGATCAAGAGCACGGCTTCGACCGGATGCGAACGTAAAGCCGTGGAAACGTCGAGATGCGTATCTGAATGATGGACACGATGAACCCGCCACAGCAGCGGCGTTTTATGCATGACGAAATGAAGTGCGTAGCCCGCGAAGCTGCGCCCTAGCACGGTAACGGCCACTGCAAGCCACCACGGCGCGGAATAATAATTGAGCAGGCCATAGCCCTTTAAGCCGGCCCAGTAGGCGGCGATCACCGCCGTAACCGGCGCGACAATCGCTAAAGCGATATTGATCAAGCCAATTCCGAAATTAGTAGGCCAGCGTGTGGTGCGGCCAGCATCGCCGGGAAAACCGGGATGGCGAGCCTCGATAAAGGCGAACACAGCAATGAAGGCAAAGTAGCCGAGCAGCAAAAGCGTCGCCTGGTCCGGCAGGATGGCCACGATCACACGTTGAAACGCGAGCAAGTCCATATCTACGGTTCGTCTCTTTGTTCAATCTACTGCTTGCTGTCAGCACCTGTGGGAATACCGCTTGGAGGGTGCTAAGGAAAGAAGCGGCAATAAATGATAGGGGGTATGTTCATGGCCAGATCAAAGCTTTTGGCGTTTGCATTGGCGACCGCGCTTGCGCTAGCGCCAGCTCAATCCAATGCGGGTATCATTATTATACCGCCAGTAGTCGCAAACGGAGGCGCGTCTAGTGCAGGCGCTTTCAGCCTTGCCGGCTGCGTGCTTTCGCTCATGATTGCCGCCATCGACAAGGGCAACAAATACAAACAAGAACTCACCACGGAAGAAGCGCTCACCTGCGGTCTGCTTTACTGGATCAGAGAAGCGAGCAGGAACCGCTAACGACTGCTGCACGGCACAGAACAAATCCCCGGCCTCGCGCCGGGGTTTTTATTTTCCTCACGGCACACTATTTTCCTGCAATGGCGAAGCGAAAGAAAGCAAATCGCGTGCGCGACCCCCGCCCGCTGTGGCAGCAGGCGCTCGATCTGAACGTGATGCGCAAGCTGCCGTTCTGGCTGCTGGCCGCACTCACCATGATGCTCGCCTATCGCGCGCCATATGGACGGCGGCCTGCGGAATTCGACTGGGACATTAGCTGGGCTGCGATCGAGTGGTCTTTATATAAACCGCTGCACATCGTGGCCTGCGCGCTTCTGATGGTGCTCGGCGTGCTCGCCTATAAATGGAAACGCTGGTGGCTCGCAGCATTGCTCACGATGCTGGTGGGCCTGGGCTGGGAGATCGCGCAGACGACGGTCGCCGGACATAATCCGCGGCTTGCCGATCTCGCGCCGGATTTTTTAGGCGTCGTACTCGGCTGGTTCATTGTCGAGGGCATTCGTCACGCGATGAAGCCGGACGATTATATTTTCGGCTGAGTTACCAGAACGCGTAGGCCGCGAGCACGCCCGCCGCGAAGAAAATCGAAATCGCGGGATGCCGCCAGCCGCAATAAATGCAGGCGAGTGCCATCGCCAACATCGTGGCGGCGAGTACGAGGCCGATCGCGCGCAACGGGTTCGCGGGATTGCTCGCGATAATGATCAGAATAACGCCGGTCGCCGCCCAATAGAGACTCGGCGCATGCCAGATCACGCGAAGCACGCGCTCGGTAAAGCCGCGATCTTTTCTCAAGAGAGGCAACCCCGGCAGCGCGAGCAAGCGCTGCATAAATCCGCGTTCGCCGAGATAAGAATGCGCGATGCCTGCGACGACCATCAAGATTGCGGCCAGCCAAAGCATCGCACGCCTTCACATATTCGGATAGTTCGGACCGCCGCCGCCTTCGGGCGTCGTCCAGTTGATGTTCTGGTTAGGGTCTTTGATGTCGCAGGTTTTGCAGTGAACGCAATTCTGCGCGTTGATCTGGAAGCGCGGGCCTGACGCCTCCTCGATCCATTCATACACGCCCGCCGGGCAATACCGATTTGAAGGACCGGCATAGACATCGTGCTCCGATTTCTTCTGGAGCTCCATGTCTTTAACTTTGAGATGGACCGGCTGGTTCTCTTCGTGGTTCGTATTCGAGATGAATACCGAGCCGAGCTTATCGAAAGTTATCACGCCATCCGGTTTCGGATAGCTGATAGGTTTGTGTTGCGAGGCGGGGTCCAGAGACTGCGCGTCGGTTTTGCCGTGGCCTTGCGTGCCGAAGAACGAAAAACCGAACAACGTGTTGGTCCACATGTCGAAGCCGCCGAGCATCATGCCGAGATAGAGACCGAACTTCGACCACAGCGGCTTGACGTTGCGAACCTTCTTCAAGTCCGTGCCGACCTGCGACGAACGCCAGCCTTCTTCGTAGCCGCTCAATTCGTCGCGCTGGCGGCCGCTCTGCAACGCCTTCACAACTTCTTCCGCCGCCATGATGCCGGTCAGCACCGCGTTGTGCGAACCCTTGATGCGCGGGACGTTGACGAAGCCCGCAGCACAGCCGACCAGCGCGCCGCCCGGAAACACGAGCTTCGGCACCGACTGGAAACCGCCTTCGGTGATCGCGCGCGCGCCATAAGAAATGCGCTTGCCGCCTTCGAAGGTGCCGCGCACCGAGGGATGCGTCTTGAAGCGCTGGAATTCCTCGAACGGCGAGATGTACGGATT
>JAKFYO010000358.1 GCA_021730825.1 Hyphomicrobiales bacterium | reverse complement strand
CGGCTAGATGGTTTCGCAATTCGCCATCGGTTCCGGAGCGTCTTCGCTCGGCCGGCATCTTCGCCGCGCCGGGTTCGCGGTTCTTTGCGTGCTGTTCGCTGCAGGCGCCGCTTATGCGCAAACGCTGCCGAAGCAGGTGCCGCAGTCGCAGTCGGCCGAGCCTTCGCTGACCAAGCGGTTCCTGAAGAAAAAAACCACACGCGACCCGAACGCGAAGATGCTCGTGACCGCGAACGAGATGATCTACGACACCAGGAACAACCGGGTGCACGCGGTCGGCGGCGTTCAGATTTATTACGATGGCGGCGTGCTGGAGGCCGACAAGGTCACCTATGACCGCGTGACCAACAAGATGCTTGCCGAGGGCAACGTCCGCTACAAGGCGAAGGACGGTAACGTCATTCACGCCAACACGCTCGACATGACGCAGGACTTCCGCGAGGCCTTCGTCGATTCGATGCTGGTGGAGACGCCGCAGCGCACGCGCTTCGCCGCCTCGCGTGCGGATCGCACCGAAGGCAACGTCACCGTGTTCTCGAACGGCGTTTACACCGCCTGCGAACCCTGCCGCGACGATCCGAAGAAGCCGCCGCTCTGGCAGGTGAAATCCGCGCGCATCATTCACAACGAGGGCGAGCGCAAAGTCTATTACGAGAACGCCACGCTGGAGCTGTTCGGTTATCCGGTCGCCTATCTGCCGTTTTTCTATCACCCGGATCCGACCGTGAAGCGGCAGTCCGGCTTCCTGCCGCCGCATATCAATTCCAGCAGCCGCGTCGGCGTCGGAATCGAAGTGCCATATTTCTGGTCGATCAAGCCTAACATGGACGCGACGATCGCGGTCGTGCCGTTCACCGGTCAGGGCGTACTCGGCAAAGCCGAATTCCGCCACCGCCTCGTGAACGGCGCGTATCAGATCAGGGCGGCGGGCATCGACCAAACCAATCCGGAGCGGTTCACCGTTCTGTCGGGCAATCGCGAATTCCGTGGCGCGATCGAAGCCACCGGCGAATTCAATATCAACAAACGCTGGCTCTGGGGTTTCGACGGCGCTTTGCTTTCGGACAAGTCGTTCCTGAACGACTATTACGTCTCGCGAACCCGCCTGACGGAGCGGGTGTCGCAGCTCTATTTGACCGGCCAGGGTGACCGTTCCTATTTCGATATGCGCGGCATCGGCTTCTACGGGCTGTCGGAACTCGACGTGAACCGTCAGCTTCCGCTGATCCATCCGGTGATCGACTATTCGTACTTCTTCGCCAACCCGATCATGGGCGGCGAGCTTTCCTACAAGATCAACTTCACCAGCCTGTCGCGCCGCGAAGCGGACTTCGCGCCGACAAGCCCGCTCGCGCAACTTGCGCTCACTCCCGCAGGCAACTCCGACACCTCGCGCTGTCTCGCAACCGCTGCAAATCCGGCAACCTGTCTGGTTCGCGGTTTGCCCGGCGACTACACGCGCTTCACGGCACAGATGGACTGGCGCCGCACGGTCACCAGCGACGTCACCGGCATCCTGTTCACGCCGTTTGCGCGCGTGCGCGCAGATGCAGCCAGCGTCAATACCAATACAACGGCCACGGGCGTGGCAGCCTTCACGACGGGACAGGAAGACAACCTAATTCGCGCAATGCCGACCGTCGGCATGGAAGCGCGCTGGCCGTTTATCTCGGTTCACTCATGGGGCACGCAGACGCTCGAGCCGATCGTGCAGATGATCGTCCGTCCCAACGAAACCAAGATCGGCCGCTTCCCGAACGAAGACGCGCAGAGTCTCGTGTTCGACGACACGAACCTTTTCGCGATCGACAAATATTCCGGCTACGACCGCGTCGAAGGCGGCTCGCGCCTCAACTACGGCCTGCAATATTCCGCGAACGTCCACCGCTTCGGTCTGGTCAACGTGCTGTTCGGCCAGTCCTATCAGATGTTCGGGCAGAACTCGTTTGCGATCCAGGATTTGACCAACACCGGCGCGCAATCGGGTCTCGAAGAGCGCACCTCCGATTACGTTTCGCGTATCTATTTCCAGCCGACCGGCCGCTTCTCCTTCGTCACGCGCTTCCGCTTCGACAAGGACGATCTGACGATGCGGCGCTTCGAAGCCGAAACCTCCTCGCGCTGGGACCGCCTGACGCTGTCCACGATCTACGCACGCTACGAGGCCCAGCCGATGATCGGCTTCCTCGAGCGCCGGAACGGCGTCTACCAGACGGCGACCTACAAGTTTCACGATTTCTGGAGCGTCAATGGCGGCGTCCGCTACGATCTGGAACGCGGCAAGTTCGATTTAGCCACCGTCGGGCTGACCTATACCGACGAATGTTTCGCGATCACCGCGACCTATATCGCGGATTATACCAACCTGATCACGGCGACATCGGTGCATAAATTCCTGCTGCGGGTGAACCTGCGCACGCTCGGCGAAACCGGCTTCAAGCAGAACCTTGGCAATCAGGTAACGAGCGCCACTCCGACCAACCCGTAGCAGCCGGTAAACAAACCTGTCCCATTGCCGCCACACGAAGCGCCCATGGTCAGCAGCGGGTGATGTAAGGTAAGATTACGCTAAACGAGCCGCCTGAACGCCAGACATGCCCCATAGAGCCACACTCAATCGATCGACGTTATTCGGCTTTGCCGCGCTCGCATTTGCGTTTGCGACGCTCCATCCGGCGCCTGTCCGCGCGCAGGTCGCGGCCATCGTAAACGGCGAACCGATCACGATCCTCGACATTTCGGAGCGGCAGAAGCTGCATCGCGGCGGCGGTAAAAACGTCTCGCGGAAAGAGGCGCTCGAGGAACTGATCGAGTTCAAGCTGAAATTGCAGATCGCGCAACGAGCAAGCATCACGCCGACGGATTCGGAAGTGGCCCGCGCCTTCGCGAGCATGGCGCAGCGCTCCGGCAGAACCGTCGCGCAATTCGAACAGGCGCTTTCACAGAGCGGCGTCGATGTCGCGCGGCTGCGCGCGCGCGTGAAATCGGACCTCGCCTGGCAGCAATATCTGCAGTCCAACGCCTCGAGCATCATCGTTCGCGACGCGGATCTCGTCGCGGCGATGAACGCGAGGGGCCAGAACATGCTCCTGAAGTCCACGCAATACACGATGCGGCAGGTGATCTTCGTGGTCCGGCGCAACGCCCCCGACGGCCAGAAGCAATCGCGTTTGAAGGAAGCCGAAGCAATGCGGAGCCGCATTACTTCCTGCGAGCAGGTGCCTGAAGTCGCACGACAGTTCACCGAAGTCGTGATCAAGCCGCCGATCCGCCGGGTTTCGTCGGACCTCGCGCCTGCCTTGCAGAAATTGCTCGAGTCCCTTCCCGACGGCCGCATGACGCCGCCGGAAGTGACCGCGAACGGCATCGAAGTCGTCGCGATCTGTGACCGGCGCGAAGTAGCCGCCGACATCTCGTCGAACCGCGATCTGCGCAACGAGTTGCTCGGCCAGCGCTTGCAGGCCTATGAAAAGCGCATTCTCGACAAGATGCGCCAGACTTCGATCATTCAAATCCTCTCCGACCAGTAATGCGAGCGCTCGCCCTGACGCTCGGCGAGCCGGCCGGGATCGGCCCTGAGCTCACGCTGAAACTCTGGCTCGAGCGCAAAGCGCGGAAGCTTCCGCCATTCGCGTTTCTTGCCGATGCCGCATTTGTCACCGCCCGCGCGCGCGCGCTCGGCATGAATGTCCCGGCTGTCGAATGTTCGATTGAAGAAGCGGTTACGGTTTTCGAGAATGCACTGCCGCTGGTCGTGCCGCCGGCGAAAGCAACCGCCGCGCCCGGCAAGCCCGACGCCTTCAGCGCCGCGGCAGCACGCGCTTCGATCGACCTTGCGGTGCAACTCACGATGCAGGGCAATGCGGCGGCGGTCGTGACCAATCCGATCGCAAAACATGTAATGCAGTCCGGCGGCTTTCAATTCCCCGGCCATACCGAATATCTCGCGCACCTCAGCCATGCGCCGCTGCCGGTCATGTTGATCTGGAGCGAAGAACTCGCGGTCATTCCAATCACGATTCACATGCCGCTGCGCGATGTGCCTGAGCGGCTGACGACCGCGCTCATTGTCGATAGCGCGCGCATCGCCGCGAAAGACTATCGCTCTCGCTTCGGCATTCAGAATCCCCGGCTTGCGATATGCGGGCTGAACCCGCACGCGGGCGAAGAAGGTACCATCGGCCGCGAAGACATCGACATCATCGCACCTGCGATCCGTGAGTTGCGAAGCGAAGGCATCGAGGCGAGTGGCCCGCATCCCGCCGACAGTTTGTTTCACGAGCACGCACGAAAATATTACGACGTGGCACTCGGCATGT
>JAKFYO010000108.1 GCA_021730825.1 Hyphomicrobiales bacterium | reverse complement strand
AAGGCGATCACTTCACGATCCTCGGCATGCCGCTGATGCCGCTGCTCGCATACTTTAGAAAAGCCGGGATGATCGTATCGTGACGAAGCACGCCTGTGTCATCGGATTTCCGGTCGCGCATTCGCGTTCGCCGAAGATCCACGGCTACTGGCTGCGCGAACACAAAATCGATGGCGATTATGTCCGCCATGAAGTGAAGCCGGAAGACGTCGCCCACTTTCTGAAAAATTTTTCGAACGGCACCTTCGCGGGCTGCAATGTAACGCTCCCGCATAAGGAAGCTGCCGCGAGAAACGCCGCGATTGTCACGCCTGTGGTTAAATCGCTTGGAGTCGCGAATACGCTCTGGCTCGAAGACGGAAAACTTTGCGCCGACAACACCGATGTCGCGGGATTTCTCGCGCATCTCGACGATTCGATTCCCGGCTGGGACAAAAAAACAGAACACGCCGTCGTGCTTGGTGCGGGCGGTGCGGCGCGCTCAATCATTTACGCCCTTCACGAGCGTGAGGTCGAAACGATCTTCATCGTAAATCGTTCGCGCGAACGCGCCGAGCAACTCGTCAAAGAAATAAAAATCGAAGCGAACATCGCAGACTTTGATCAAGTAGAAACACTGATTCCGTCCACGGATTTGCTGGTAAACACAACTTCGCTTGGCATGAAAGGCCAGCCGCCGCTGAACGTCGATCTGAGGAACCTGAAAAAAACCGCTGCGGTCTGCGACATTGTCTATGTGCCGCTCGAGACCGAATTGCTGCGGCAGGCGCGCGAGCAGGGAAATGCGGCGGTCGATGGCCTCGGCATGCTGCTGCATCAGGCCGTTCCCGGCTTCGAGCGCTGGTTCGGGGTCAGGCCAAAAGTCACGAAGGAGCTGCGCGCACTCATTGTCGAAGATCTCACGAAAGACGCGGCGCGATGAAAATTCTTGGCCTCACCGGTTCTGTCGGCATGGGCAAAAGCACGACCGCGCAGATGTTCGTGAGCGAAGGCGTGCCGATGTTCGATGCCGACGCGGCGGTGCATCACTTATATAAAGGTGAGGCCGCCCCGCTCATCGAGCGCGAATTCCCGGGCACCACGATGAACGGAACCGTCGATCGCGAAAAACTCTCGGCTTTGGTCGTCGGCAAGCCCGAAGCGCTTTCGCGTCTGGAAAAGCTCGTGCATCCGCTGGTTGGAAAGCTACGCGAGAAATTTATGCAAGACGCGCAAAGGGAAGGCGCGAAAGCGGTACTCCTCGACATTCCGCTTCTGTTCGAGACCGGCGATCCGTCGAAGTTCGATGCCGTGATCGTGGTTAGCGCACCACCGGAAATCCAGCGTGAGCGCGTACTTGCGCGCCCCAACATGACGCCTGAAAAATTCGAAGCCATTCTGAAGCGCCAGATGCCCGGTTCGGAAAAGCGCGCCCGCGCCGATTTTGTGATCAACACCGGAGACGGACTCGAATCCGCCCGAAATCAGGTTAAACAGGTGTTGGCCGAAGTGCTGAAGGCCGGCTGGACGAGAGAGCATAAATAATGCGCGAGATCGTTTTCGATACCGAAACCACCGGCTTCGATCCCGCGTCAGGCGACCGAATTGTTGAGATCGGCTGCGTCGAACTCGTGAACCGCTTTCCGACCGGCGCCACGTTTCATGTCTATCTCAACCCCGAGCGTGACATGCCGCCTTCCGCCGAAGCGATCCATGGCCTGAGCGCCGAGTTTCTTTCCGACAAGCCGAAGTTTGCCGAGGTAGCCGAAAAGTTTCTCGCGTTCATCGGCGATGACGCGAAGCTGATCGCGCATAACGCCGGCTTCGACATGACCTTCATCGACTACGAATTGAAGAAATGCGGTCTAACACCGCCGACGCGCGACCGCGTTATCGATACGCTGATGCTCGCGCGCCGCAAACATCCCGGCGGCGGCAATAAGCTCGACGATCTCTGCGCGCGTTACGGCATCGATAATTCGCACCGCACCAAGCACGGCGCTTTGCTCGACGCGGAATTGCTCGCCGAAGTTTATGCCGAACTGGTCGGCGGGCGGCAGGCGAACCTCGGCCTGGTCACAGCCACAAGCGAAGAAATTTCCGTCGTCGCGGTCGCCGCGACCTCGCGGAAAACCAAGCAGGCTTCGCATCTGAGCGAAGGCGAGCGCGAGGCGCATCGCAAATTTGTCGCGACGCTCGGCGAAAAGGCGATCTGGCTCGATTACCTGCCGGACGCGAAGTAGCGCGCGAAAGTATTAGGACTTTGTCGCGTTCGCGCTTTCGGCACGCGCACGGAAGAGCGCTGCGAAATCCACGGGCTGCAACATGATCGGCGGAAATCCGCCTTCGCTGATCGTATCCGCGACGATCCTGCGTACGAACGGAAATAAAAGCCGCGGGCATTCGATCAGCGCGAGCGGCTGCACGCTTTCCTTCGGCACGTTGGTCAGGCGAAATACGCCGGCATAGGCAAGCTCGAGATTAAAGAGAATGCGCTTTGCCTTCTTGTCTTCCGCCTTCACCTCCACCTTCAGTTCGACCTCGTAGTCCGTGTCGGACATCGGGCTTACGTTCACGTTGATCTGAACGTCGACCGCAGGCGGCAGCTCGGGCTGCGACATCAACGACTGCGGCGCATGCGGGTTCTCGAAGGAGAGGTCTTTGATGTACTGGCCGAGAATACCGAGACCCGGTGCTTTTGCGTCCGTAGTACCGCCGTTCTGGATTGTCATGTTTTGCTCCGGGTCTTGATGGGCGGGCACATTTTTGGCCGCCGCCGCAGGATCGCGGGCTCGGTATCACGCGGACCCCCTTAGGCACAAGAAAGCCGGTTTTGGCGGCTATTTGCGCCATTGGCGTTGCAAAGTGGGATCGTTTACCCTCTATACGAGTTAATGCCGTGCCCAAATCCATGCACGCGGCTTGGAAGAAGTCGCAGAAGCCCCATATGAACGGAATTGGACCGTTCACAGCCGCTCTTGCCACCCTTCCGCGCCGGAACCAAAGACGATGAATGCCGTGTTCGACATCTACACGATAATCTTCCTCGCCCTCGCGATCTTCATTTTCGTGAGGCTTCGCAGCGTGCTCGGAACCCGCACTGGCCATGAGCGTCCGCCGTTCGATCCCTATTCCGGCGAAGCCGCGAAGCCCGCGACCTCGCCCGACAAGCCTGCGATACAGAACCGCCAGGAAGAAACTACCGTCATGCGCGAAGCCGAACGCGACACCCCGGCGGCCGAACGCTGGGCAGGAATCGCTGCTCCCGGTAGCGCAGTTGCCGCCGGCCTCGACGCCATTGCGAACGCGGACCGTAATTTCGATGCACGCGGTTTTATCGAAGGCGCGAAGGGAGCCTACGAGATGATCGTGATGGCTTTTGCCGAAGGCGACCGCAAAACCTTGCGCAACATGCTCGGCAAGGAATTGTTCGAGGAGTTCGCCGCCGCCTTGAACGAGCGCGATGCCAAGGGTTTTAAAATGGAATCGCGCTTCGTCTCGCTCGACAAGGCCGAGATCAAGAACGCGGAGCTTGTCGGCAACGAAGCCCGCGTCACCATCGATTTCGTTTCACAGCTTGTGTCCGCAACGCGTGACAAGGACGGCAATGTCGTCGAGGGCAGCGCTGAAGCGCTCACCGACGTGGAAGATCTCTGGATGTTCGCGCGCGACGTGAAATCGTCCGACCCGAACTGGAAGCTCGTCGAGAACAACGAAGCGGCCTGACGCCGATGATGCGTCTTCGCCACGCATGCATCGGTCTCGCCTCCTGCTCGCTACTTATAGCGAGCGGCGGTTTCGCTGCGGCCAATGTCGGCTCGCTCAATTTTCCCGAAACACAGTACGAATTTGTCACCTTCGAGCAGCTTGACGGCTGGAGCGCCGACAAACAGGCGCAGGTGTTCGCGGGCTTTCGTAAAAGCTGCGAAGTGTTAATGAAGCGGAAGGACGTCGCCGACATCCGTCCGATGGAAAAGGCGCTGCGCGAAGTTTGCCCGCGTGCGCTGGCGCTTCCGGAAAACACCGACGATGCGGATGCGAAAAAATTCTTCGAGATGAATTTTCGTCCCGTTCGCGTCTCCAAGCTCGGAGAAACCACCGGCTTGCTTACCGGTTATTACGAGCCGGAAGTGGACGGCAGCCTTACGCTCACCAAGGGCTTCACCGTTCCGCTTTATCGCCGCCCGCCCGAACTGATTTCAAAGGCGCGGCTTGGCCAGCGCGTGCTGCGCGCCGGATTTCCGAGCACCGGCGGCGCGGGCCATCGCGTGAACGGAAAGTTCGTCGAGTATCACGACCGCGCCGCGATCGAGGACGGCGTGCTCGCCAATCGCGGATTAGAGATTGTCTGGCTGCGCGATGCGGCG